>CAYHRX010000034.1:0-13146 GCA_964359075.1 uncultured Chitinophagales bacterium | reverse complement strand
TTTTAGACAGCCTCGAGGCCTCGTCCCGCTTTCCGGGACGGGCAGAGTCACGGAGACGCTGAGGAGAAGTAGGTTTGATTTTGACCTCTTTTCTCACATTCACTCCGTGCCTCGGTGCCTCCGTGGCAAAGAATTTTGTTTTTCAACACCGTGTTAGAAGCGCCGTCGAAAAGTTCAACCACGGAGGGCACAGAGTGGCTATTCCCTCTGCGAACCCTGCGATCTCAATGAAGGGACCGAAGCGCGCCTTTGTCATCAACTGCTAATCGTCACTCATTCTTCTCAAATCCTTGGGAGTAGATCATGATCATCAAAGAGAAAGTACAACAAGCTATTGGGTTGCTGAAGGAGTTCAACGTCGATTGCTGGATCACGTTCACGCGGGAGAGTGGGATCAACGGCGATCCCACACTGGATTTCCTCCTCACCTCAGATGTTACGTGGCATTCAGCCATCATCATTACATCGTCCGGAAAGTCCTGTGCGATTGTCGGGAAGTACGACAAGAAGATGGTGGAGGACATCGGCGCCTACGACGAGGTGGTGGCGTACGTGACGGGCTTCCGGGAGCCGTTCTTCAACTTCATGAAGACGATCAACCCCAACAAGATCGCGGTTAACTACTCGAAGGACAGCGAGATCGCGGACGGCCTGCCACACGGAATGTTCCTGTTGCTGCAAGAACTCCTTGGCGAACTCGACATGCAAGACCGGCTCATCTCTGCCGAACCGATCGTGTCTGCATTGCGCCAGAGGAAAACTCAGGCAGAACTGAACAACATTAAAGAGGCAATCCGGATTACGCTGGACATCTACAACAGCGTCTACTCATTCATCAAGCCGGGGAAGACAGAGAATGAGATTGCAGACTTCATCCGCTCAAAAGTCGATGCGATGGGACTCAAGTATGCGTGGGAGCCAAAGATGTGCCCGTCAGTGTTCTCGGGTCCGGATACTGCAGAGGCGCACTACACTCCGACGGGACGGCTCGTGCAGGAAGGCCACATCCTCAACATGGACTTCGGCGTGAAGTACAACGACTACTGTTCCGACCTGCAACGCACCGTGTACATCCTGAAGAAAGGTGAAACCAAAGCTCCACCCGAAGTGCAGAAGGGGTTCGATACCATCGTGAAGTCGATTGAGGAATCGCGGAAGGCGATGAGACCGGGTGTGATCGGGAAGGATGTGGATGCGGTATCGAGGAGAGTTCTTGCTGAGAACGGCTACGAGGAGTTTCCTCACGCGCTCGGTCATCAGGTTGGCCGGTTCTCGCACGATGGGACTGCGTTGCTCGGGCCGCCGTGGGAGAAGTATGCAAAGAAGCCCTTCGTGCCGCTCGAAAAGGACATGGTGTTCACCATCGAGCCTCGATTGACGGTGCCGGAGAGAGGCATCGCAACAGTTGAGGAGATGGTCGTGGTGACGGACACCGGAGCAGAGTATCTATCAACGCTGCAGAATGACCTGGTACTCATCAGGTCCTGAGCATCCATCATCCCATGAAGCGAGCCACAATCGGTCTGCTGTTGGTTGTTGCCGTGGCGTACGGCGGTGTCATAGCGTGGTTCGCCGTCTTCGAATCGGCATACGTCTACTTCCCGGACGCACGGATGGATGCGACACCAGATGAGTTCGGAATGAGACACGAAAGGGTTGAGATCGAATCGACGGACGGTGTCAGGCTCATCTGCTGGGTTATTCCGGCCCCTACTGACACATCCACATTCTGGATCCTCTATCTCCACGGCAATGCCGGAAACATCGCGCGTCGCGGCAACGTTGAGCACTACGCCCAACTCCACAATCTCGGTGTCAACATCCTCGCCGTTGATTACCGCGGGTATGGCGAGAGCACGGGTTCTCCGAGTGAGCAGGGACTGTATCACGATGCCGAGGCCGGCTACAACTACCTGAACGGTATCAGACACGTGCGGCCTGAGCATATTGTTGTGTATGGTTACTCATTGGGGTCGGCGGTTGCGATTGAACTTGCGTGCAGAAAGAGGATTGCAGGCCTCATTGTTGAAGGAGCATGGACTTCTCTGCCAGATGTCGGACAGGAGCACTATCCATTCTTGCCGGTCCATATGATGGCACGGAACCGGTTCGCCTCGATCGATAAAATCGGCTCGGTCGCTGCGCCGAAGCTGTTCATCCACGCCCGCGATGACGAGATTATTCCCATTCACTTTGGGAAAGAGCTGTTAGAGGCAGCGCCGCCGCCAAAGTCCTTTCTGGAAGTGGAGGGTACTCACGGAACGGCACACAACGTTGACGCGGCAGTGTTTTACTCTGGCATCAAGAGATTCCTCGATGGGCTTCATTGATTCTGAGCCGCTCAGCAGCCCCTGTCCACGATGATTACCATATCGCAGCTCAACATTTACCCAATCAAGTCCTGCAGAGGCGTCTCGCTCCAGTCTGCTCAGCTTGAAGAACGCGGCTTGCAGTACGACCGCCGGTGGATGCTGGTGGATGGACAGCAGAGATTCCTCACACAACGAGAGTGGCCGCGCATGGCACTGATTGCAGTCGAGATCAAGTCTGACCACCTGCGAGTGTCCGCTCCAGCGATGCCACCGCTGTCGGTCCCAATCCGATCTGTTGGTAATCAGCACCAATTGGTGAATGTTTGGGCTGACCACGTCCTTGCCGCAGACGTGGGCGATGATGCCGGCGGATGGTTCAGTGAGTTCCTCGGACTTCCATGCCGCCTCGTGCATATGCCCGATACAGCAGAACGTGTCGCTACGAGGAAGGGCGTGAGCAGTCAGGTGAGCTTTGCTGATGCGTATCCGCTGCTGCTCATCTCGGAAGCCTCTCTCGCCGAGTTGAACTCTCGACTCGACGAGCCTTTGCCAATGAAACGCTTCCGTCCGAACCTGGTTGTGAGAGGATGCACGCCGTACGAAGAAGACACCTGGAATAAAATAGTCGCTGGCGGTGTGACACTGCACGTTGTCAAGCCATGTACCCGTTGTGTCATCCCGACAATCGATCCGGATACCGGAATCAAAAGCAAGGAACCGACGAGGACGCTGGCGACCTATCGCGCACGGGATGGTAAGGTGATGTTTGGGCAGAATGTGATTCACGAAGGGATGGGAAGGCTGTGCGTGGGAGAAGAGGGGAAAATCGTTAAGTGAAGAGTGGAGAGTGAAGAGTGAAGAGTGAAGAGTGAAAAGGCAAAAGGCAAAAAGAAAAAAGCAAACGGAAGGACTGAAGATCAACAATCAGAAATCTAAAATCAAAAATCCAAAATCTCACCATGAAAAGCCCAGCTCTAGCGTTTCTGATTATCGTCTTTCTTGCCCAAGCTACCGCTCAGAAGAGGGCTCTCACGTTCACCGACATTATGAAGTTCAAGCAGATTGAGAGTCCGGTGATCTCGGAAGACGGGAACTGGGTTGCGTATGGCGCCCAGCCTGATCGAGGCGATGGCGAAGTGATGGTGCACTCGCTTCAGACGAAGAAGATACAAACGATCCCACGAGGGTCGAGACCACAGTTCTCGAAGGACGCTCGATGGCTTGCGATGAGTCTGAAGCCGGCAGCAGTGGAGGTTGAGAAGAAAGAGAAGGACAAGGACAAACCGAAATCGGGCATGATCCTTCTGAACACCTCGACTGGAGATACAGTGCAGGTTCCCAACGTCGAGTCGTTCACCTTCTCGGGGGATTCACGATGGCTGGCCTATCTGAGGTCGAAGGAGGAGAAGAAAGCCGATCCACCCAAGAAAGCTGATTCGGGCAAAGACACTTCGGGCCAATCAAAGCCAGCGAAGAAGAAAGAGAATGTCGGGAGCGAGCTCATCCTGCGCGAGCTGCGGTCGAGGATGGAGATGGCGATCCCATTCGTTGTCACGTACGCGTTCGATAGTACCTCTCAGTACATTGCCTATTCAGTTGCCGACACAATCGGGGGCACCAACGGTGTGTACGTCCGGGATCTCCAGCGTGAAGGCCAACCCGAGAAAGAGATGGCCGCTCGTCCGAACGGCACGTTCACACATCTCACCTGGAGCAACGCGACCGGCGCACTTGCGTTTGTAGCAGCAACGCTCGATGATAAGGAAAAGCCCGGCCCTGCCTCGCTCTGGCTCTGGAATCCTGAAAACGCGAAAGCCTCAGAGGCTATACCTGCCGATTCGGTTCGCAAGGGATGGATTCTGCCATCAAAGAATGATCTCACATGGACGAAGGACGGCAAGCGGCTCTTCTTCGGGTTCAGACCCGTGAACAGTTCGGACACGAAGGCTGAAGAGAAGAAAGACAGCACCATCGATCTCTTTGACACTGACGCTCTCCTCAAGAAGCGCGAAGTGGATATCTGGCACTGGAATGATCCTCGCATCATTTCCAACCAAAAGAACCGGTGGAAGACAGTGAAGGAACAGACGTACCGCGCAGTGTACCACATTGAGACGAAACAGATGGTCCAGCTTGCCGACTCGCAAATGCCTGTGGTCGATCTCACCGATAATCCAAGCGTGACACTTGGGCGTTCAAACGTTCCTTACCTCAAAGCGATCACGTGGGATGGCGAGTACAACGACCTCTACATCGTGAATCTCAAGACCGGCGCCAGAACAAAAGTCGCCGCTCGTCTTGGTGGACCCGCCACCCTCTCTCCCAGGGGTGGGTTCGTCCTCTTCTACGATGACAAGAACTGGTTCCTGCACAAGGTCGCCGATGGCTCAACCCACAACTTGACGGAGCCGCTCACGGTTGCATTCTATGACGAAGAGGATGACACACCCGACCCACCGGGACCGTACGGCTTCGGCGGTTGGGTGGATGGTGAAAGCAGCGTGCTGCTGTATGACAAGTACGACCTCTGGCAGTTCTCCACAGAAACCGGCAAGGCGCAGAACGTCACGGATGGCTTCGGACGCAAGAACGATCTCACGTTCCGAATTCAGAAGCTTGATCCGGATGCAAAGTTCTACAATCAAAACGAACGACTGCTGCTCACAGCGTACCACAACACGAAGAAGTACACAGCGTTCTATTCGGCGACACTGGGGAAGACTGGTGTGGAGAAGCTCGTGGAGGGGCCGAAGCGCTTCACATTTCTCTTGAAGGCCAGACGAGCCGACAAAATCTTGTACACGCGTCAGAGCTACGCCGAGTTTCCAGACATTTGGGTGAGCGATGTTGCTCTGAAAGGCGCTCGGAAGATCTCTGATCTGAATCCACAGGTCAGTGAGTTCGCCTGGGGCAGCGCAGAGCTTGTTGACTGGCAAAGTCTTGACGGCAAACCCCTGCAAGGTGTCCTGATCAGGCCGGGCAATTACAAACCGGGCAAGCGCTATCCTCTGCTTGTGTATTTCTATGAACTCTCCTCGCAACGGCTCCACGAATTCAACCAGGTCGTGGTTAATCACCGTCCGTGTTTCCCGTTCTACGCCAGCAATGGCTACGCGATATTCCTGCCGGACGTTCGATTTGAAATCGGTCGACCTGGATTCTCAGCAACGAAGTGCATCGTTCCCGGCGTTCAGAAGTTGATTGAGATGGGCGTCGTTGATCCGAAGGCGATCGCGTTGCACGGCCACTCTTGGAGCGGCTATGAAACGGCGTTCATGATCACCCAGACGAACATGTTTGCCGCTGCCATTGCCGGAGCCCCAGTGGCTAATATGACGAGCGCCTACAGCGGCATCAGACTTGAGAGCGGATTGGCCCGGCAGATGCAATACGAGCAGGAACAAAGCCGCATCGGCGGGAGTCTGTGGGAGTACCCCGAACGGTTCATCGAAAACTCACCCGTCTTCCATGCCGACAAGATCAAGACGCCCCTGCTGATTCAGTTTGGCGACGAAGACGAAGCTGTGCCATGGCAACAAGGAGTCGAGCTCTACCTCGCCATGCGACGGCTTGAGAAACCAAGCTGGCTCTTGCAGTACCGCGGCGAAATGCATCATCTCAAGAAGTATCCGAACAAACTGGACTACTCCATCAAGTTCAAGGAGTTCCTCGACCACTACCTCAAAGGTGCGCCTGCGCCCGAGTGGATGACGAAGGGGGTCCCATACTCCGAATAATCTTCGTGGAACAAAGTCCGAGACTCGTTATATTGTAAGCCAATCGTGGTCTCGTCGGTGGAGCAAGGAGAGTCCTGCCCGCAGAGGTCACCCATCCCGTGAAAGGAAACATGATGAAGAGTGTTGTTGCATTGTTGCTCGCCGTGTTGATCGTCGGTTGTTCCGGCGACAAGGAGGTTGAGCTAAAGGATCAGAAAGAAAAGGTCAGCTATGCGATCGGCTTGAACATCGGCTCGAACATGGTGAAGGACTCACTTGACCTTGACTACGCCGCGCTTCTGCAAGGCATCAAGGATGCCTCGCTGGACACGTCGAAACGAATGATGACATTGGATGACGTGCGCAAGACGTTGATGGCATGGCAGCAGGAGATGCAGAAGAAACAGATGGATCGGCAGCAGGCCGCAGGTGAGAAGAACCGCCTTGAGGGCGAGAAGTTCCTCGCGGAAAACAAGAAGGAAGCCGGCATCGTCACTCTCCCGAGCGGATTGCAGTACAAGGTGCTGGTGGAAGGCAATGGCCCGAAACCAAAAGCCACTCAGACGGTTGTGACGAACTACGTGGGCACGCTTATCAATGGTCAAGAATTCGATAGTTCCATCAAGCGCGGACAGTCGGCGGAGTTTCCTGTGACCGGCGTAATCGCAGGTTGGACAGAGGCGTTGCAGCTCATGAAGGTCGGCTCGAAGTGGAAGCTCTTCGTTCCTTCCAATCTTGCTTACGGCGACCAGGGTGCAGGCGAAGTGATCGCACCTGGCTCAACGCTGATCTTCGAGATTGAGTTGTTGGGGATAAAGTAAGTGTGTTCTTTCGTTGGGGAAGGAATGGCAAGCCTCACGATCTACATGGCATCTATCTTCTACGATTTCGAAATCGATGGACAAGCGTCGACCGAAACCGCTTTCGATGTAGAGCGAACATCGCTTAGTCAACACGAGGCGTGGGCGTATAGGAATTTGTTCATTAGAAAAGCGGATCCCCACTGTAGTTCAATCAAACAAACCCTTGAGTTCCTCGCTACGCAAACGGAGAATTCGAATGCATTGTTGGTCTTTTCCCTTTGGACAACCTCTCTGTTGTCCGAGGGGATGAAGGATATTCTCTCAGCAAGCGGCCGAATGCCGATTCTCTTTGAGACATTTGACGGTTATTCACAACAGATCACGATTGCCTACGAGGGTTCGATTATCGAAACTTACAAACAACTAGTTGCTGAAGCGAAAGATGTAAAACCAGGATCACAGCATTACGACGAGTTAGTCGAACAGCTGCAGATCGGCGAAAGGATCTGGGTACACCCTAACACCCACCACAGATTTCTCTTGCTCATTTGTGGAGAGATCAACTGTATCACAAGTGGTGGATCCTCGAGGAATCCAGTCGAGTGGGATCGCCGGGTTTTCAAGGTGGATCCAATCCACGAATATCAAGTTGATTGTGTGCTGAATCCCTCACACACTAACTTCAGACCACAGGCTATCCGAGACAAACAGAGGTATCTTTCAGGGGACGGGCGTACGGTTGTCTCTTGTAACAACCTGTATTCCGGATTGAAAAACTCTGGCAAAGGATCAAGCAGAACCACTAATTTTTGCTGGCAGAACGGTAGAGGACTGGAAAGGCCTTCAATTACAAATCGCCCTTCCGTTATGAAAATAAGTCTCGCCTAAGCAATGATGGCACGATGGTTACCATAAGCAAAGTTCTCATTAGCGGCCTGTTGCTTTGTTTTCTGTTTGACTGTGGACCACGTGAGGTCGACGTGTACGGAGAGGTGTTCATTGTAACTGAAGGCAGGCAAAATATCAAACTCGGCTTGGTTCAGATTGATGTGATCCCCGAAAATGCAATGGCACCATTCATAATGGAGAAAATGCGAACTGCGAATGCGGAAGTGCAACGACTGAAACCGCTTTACGAGAGACTTAATAAGGAGTACGATTCGCTGAAGACACACCATGAACTTGCTGAGTTCATTGTAGGGCTTTCAGAAGAGTATAAGAAAATTACGTTCGGAACGGACGAGCATTCAGAAGCGCTGCGAAAGCATTTCGAAGCATATAAAGAAGCGTATGAGAAGAAACGCTTATTTGAGAAGAAGCGGGACGAATACAAATCAGTTCTTTCAGAGTATCTGAGCTTTTCCAAGGGTCTCTATTTTGTGAGTGGAATTCCACAGGCCGTGCAATCGACCAAGACAAACGCCGACGGCATATTCGAGTTACGCCTAAAGGAAGGTAGGTACGCACTGGTTGCTCACTCAGCTCGAAAGCTTCTTGAGTCAAATGAGGATTATTATTGGTTGGTGTGGGCATCGGTCAGTCCAAACGGTCCCCAAAAGATATTGCTTAGCAATGATAACTTGCTTGAGACCAGCTGCGAGGATTGTGTGGTAAAACTCAGCGAGCTTCCCTACTTTCAGAACAAGCGTTTGGGGACCGAAACTGAGGAACCCACATCTGCAACTTTGACTCAGAAAATGATGGCGGAGCAGCAAGCAACGTCGAAAGCACTTGCCGACAAGAACAGAATGGTAGGAGAAGAATTCCTCGAGCGGAACAAGAAGGAAGAGGGTGTGGTTGTGCTGCGGAGTGGTCTGCAGTACAAGGTGATCACAGAAGGGAACGGTCCAAAACCTCGAAAGGACCAGACAGTAGTAGCAAATTATGTTGGCATGCATATCAACGGACAGGAATTCGACAGTTCTCAAAAGCATGGTCAGCCCGCCGAGTTTCCCGTCACCGGGGTTATCCCCGGCTGGACAGAAGCACTGCAGCTCATGAAAGTCGGCTCGAAGTGGAAGCTCTTCGTTCCCGCCAACCTTGCCTACGGCGACCAGGGTGCAGGTGAGGTGATCGCACCGGGATCGACGCTGATCTTCGAGATTGAACTGCTGGCGATAAAGTAGGTGTGTATGAATCCTCTCTTGAATCGAATCTCTATTGACCCCAACATCTGTTTTGGGAAACCTTGCATAAAGGGCACGCGAATTTGGGTGTCGCTGATTCTCGACTTCCTTGCTTCCGGCACCCCAGTAGCTAACTTGTTGCGCGAATATCCTGATCTTACAGAAGAAGATATCCGTGCGGCGATCGCTTACGGCGCAGAGATGTCCCGGGAGCGATACATTGAGTTCGGAGCTCGGGAAGCTTCGTGAAGTTCAAGCTCTATGAAAACTTCGGTCAGCGGACGAAGTATCCATCTCGTGTTTATCCGATTCATCAAGTATGGAAGGCAGCATGGACTCATGCTGCCTTTCGTGTTCAGGTGTTGGTCACCATTCCAGCCTTGCTGGTCGTTCTCACTTTGTTCTCGCACTTCCTCGAATGGGTGGAAGTCCGTTCCGGTGTTGTCCTGTCCGATCCCATAGTTGTTATGGTTGACGCTCACGATTTCACCTGGTCCATCTTCATCTTCATTTATGCCGGGGTGGTCATCGGACTTGTAACGCTTAGCGCGCATCCGGTTCAACTCATCGTTACCGTGCAATCCTACATCGTCATGGTCAGCATTCGTGTTGTTGCCATGTACGTCACGCCGCTCGATCCTCCGACAGGCATCATCCCGCTCGCCGATCCGTTTGTGCAGTTCTTCGGAACAGGGGCCGTACCGACAAAGGACCTGTTCTTCTCAGGCCACACGGCTACGTTGTTTCTGCTTTCGCTGACTGCAAATGGTCGCTGGCTCAAAGCACTCTTTGCTTTTTGTGCAGTCGCCGTGGCGATCCTGATTGTGTGGCAGCATGTGCACTATGTTGTTGACGTTCTTGTTGCACCGTTCGTGGCATACACTAGTTACCGCTTGGTGGTCTTGTTCCAAGATCGTGTCAACCCATCCTGGAGATTATCGTGAAACCGCTTAGAGTGCTACTCGTCTTTCTCGCCTTTGCCGCGGTCGGTCTTGGTGCCGAACCCGATCTGATGAAGAAAGCAAGGCGTCTCGCCCAGGAGTTCATCATCGTTGATACCCATATCGACACGCCAATCCGGTTGAATGATGACGAAGAAGATCTGACGAGACGCACCAAGGGCGACTTCGACTATGTGAAAGCTAAAGAGGGCGGACTGAACTGCGCCTTCATGTCGATCTACATTCCTTCAAGCTATCAGCAGAAGGGAGGAGCGAAACGGTTTGCCGAGAAGCAGATTCGCATGGTGGAACGGTGGACGACCACGTGGCCCGACAAGTTCATGATCGCGCGTTCGGTTGCGGATGTGACGGCGCAGTTCAAGACAGGCAAGGTGTCTCTTGCAATGGGGATGGAAAATGGTGCGGGAATCGAGGACAACCTGGCGAACGTCCGGTACTTCTACGACCGGGGCATTCGGTACGTCACGCTCACACACGGAAAGGACAATCGTATCTGCGACTCTTCCTACGATACGACAAAGACATGGCAAGGACTGAGTCCATTTGGCCGGACGGTGGTTGAGGAGATGAACCGCGTCGGCATCATGGTGGATGTGTCGCATGTGTCGGACAGTGCATTCTATCAGGTGATGCGGCTGAGTAAAGCGCCGGTGATTGCATCGCACTCTTCCTGTCGCAGCTTCACGCCGGGGTTTGAGAGGAACATGAGTGATGAAATGATCGAGCTCCTGGCGGCAAAGGGGGGCGTCATCCAGATCAACTTCGGCTCCTCTTTCATCAATGATGTCTACCGGAATGCCGGCGACAACATGGACAAGATCATCAACGAGCATCTGAAAGCCCTGGGCCTCTCCCCACGTGATGCTGCCGGGCGCGAGTATGCGCGGAAATACCGGAAAGAACATCCCATCAAGCTGGCCACAGTTGCTGAAGTTGCTGACCATATCGATCACGTGGTGAAGCTGGTCGGTGCGGACTATGTTGGCTTCGGCTCGGACTACGACGGTGTTGGTGATAGTCTGCCGGATGGACTGAAGGACGTCTCATACTATCCCTACCTGATCCATGAGCTGCTGAAACGGGGCTACTCTGATGAAGCTGTCAGGAAGATCTGCGGCGGAAACCTCCTTCGGGTCTGGAGAGAGGTCGAGCAAATCGCAGCGCAGCTCCAATCATCCAAATAGACAATCAGAGCTGTCCGGTTCTGCCGTCGAAGACAAGGCACTACGGTGACCCCACTCATGGAAGCAGGTTGTCAAATCAACGGTGCGGTGGGAATGCGAAATCGCGGCAGGAGGCCTCGTTCAAGCTCGTGAAGTATGAGAAACAGGAGGCGGTGTTCGAGAATCCCGAGCATGACTTTCCTCAACGCATCATCTGCCGGCTGGGAGACGACGGCTCGCTCAACGCGCGGATCGAGGGGAAGCGCAATGGCAAGGAGAAGGAGATGGATTTTCTGATGAAGAGGGTGAAGTGTGAATAAGAGCCTTCACTTCTTATACGGCATCTCCGACAGTGCAACGTGGGGATGTTTCTCGGCGAAGTAGTTCAGCGCCCACTCGCCGGTGGACAGAATTGCAAGCTGCTGCTCAGTGTTCTCGACCAGCGCTGAGCCTGTTGGAAGACTGATGCCTGCAAGCGTTACCTGGTCAACCGTGGGATCAACCCACCGTAGGAGTTTCCATTCGGTCTGCTCCAACCGCGATGGTGCCCCGTACTCACTCTCCAAGCGATACTTCACGACCTCAAACTGCAGCGGTCCCACTGCCGCAAGGATGGGTACTTTCTGTCCGGAATTCTTCAGCTGAAATCCCTGCACAACGCCTTCCTGTAACAACTGGTCAACGCCGTCTCTGAATTTCTTGTAGAGTCCTGCGTTGGGATTGTAGAGCATCGCAAAGCACTCCGGCGGGAAGTGAGGGATTTCGTCATACACGATTGACTCGTCCTCGGTCATCGTGTCGC
Organism: uncultured Chitinophagales bacterium; assembly: GCA_964359075.1. GTDB lineage: Bacteria > Bacteroidota > Ignavibacteria > UBA10030 > UBA6906 > UBA11986. The sequence continues at coordinate 1,262 of CAYHRX010000034.1, read as the reverse complement.
CGATGGCGAAGCTCGACTGTCCCACGAAGCCGATGATGTCTCCAGGATATGCTTCCTCTATCGTTTCCCGCTGTTGCCCGAACAGTTTGCTCGCGTTGGAAAGACGCACCTTCTTGCCGGTACGCGAGTGGGTGACTGTCATGTCTCGAGCGAACTTCCCCGAGCAGACACGAAGGAACGCGATCCGGTTGCGATGCCTCGGATCCATGTTTGCCTGGATCTTGAAGATGAAACCGGAGAACACTTCCTGCTCCATCGGCACGACCTTTCCCACACTCATCCGGGGGCGCGGTGTGCCGGCATGCTGAAGGAAACCATCCAACAGCAATTGCACGCCGAAGTTGTTGCGTGCGCTCCCGAAGAAGACGGGTGTCATCCGGCAGCTCAGCACGGCCTCCGCGTTGAATGTCTCTCCAGCGTGGTCGAGCATATGGAGCTCTTCAAGCACAGCGTGGTGGGTCGCATCATCGAGTCGTTCACGAATGATCGGGTCTGAGAGGTCGGAGATGTGCACCGGTGCGCGGTACGCCCCGCCCGTTATCAGCTCGAAAAGATGGACCTGCTTCTGCTGCCGATCAAACACCCCCCGGAACTCAAACCCGGTGCCGATGGGCCAGTTCATCGGGACGGCCCCGATCTTCAGCACGCTTTCCAATTCGTCCAGAAGCGCCAACGGGTTCTTTGTCGGGCGGTCGAGTTTGTTCATGTAGGTGAAAATGGGAATTTCGCGCCGTCGGCAGACTTCAAACAGCTTCCTCGTTTGCTTCTCGATTCCTTTTGCGGCGTCAATCACCATCACCACGGCGTCAACGGCGGTCAGGACGCGGTAGGTGTCTTCCGAGAAGTCCTGGTGGCCGGGAGTATCGAGCAGGTTAATGTGATAGCCGTCGTACTCGAATTGCAGGACCGTTGAACTGATGGAGATGCCGCGCTTTCGCTCAAGCTCCATCCAGTCAGAAGTGGATTGCCGTTGGTTCCTCCGCGCCGTGACGGAGCCGGCAAGCTGGACCGCTCCTCCGTAGAGAAGGAACTTCTCCGTGAGCGTGGTTTTCCCCGCGTCCGGGTGCGAGATGATGGCGAAGGTGCGGCGGCGCTGGATTTCTTCCGTGATTCCCATGAACGAAGTATGAATGATGGTGGATGAATTACGACGTCGGGTTCGTACAACTCTCAACAAGAGAAACAATGGACTCGTACGGTATGCCGCCGTGAAGTGACAGCCCGATCTCGCATGCCCGGCTTGTGGAGTAGCCATGCCTGCA
>CAYHRX010000033.1:0-13193 GCA_964359075.1 uncultured Chitinophagales bacterium | reverse complement strand
TGCCTACCTCTATGAGCTTGCGGGCGATCTCGAACAGGCAGAGCAGTATCGTCGCAGGGCCGAAGAACATACCGAACAGCAAAGCGGATCTGCCGAACCTGAATGAGAGACCTGAAGGGCTATCTGCTCATCATGGCTGCGGCGACATTTTGGGGTTGCTCCGCAACGGCGGCAAAGTTCCTCCTTAACCAAGATGTTGACACCATCCTCATCGTCCAGACGAGAGTGGGCTTCTCCGCTCTCTTGCTGCTCTTGTTCTATCTGTTGTTCAAACCGCACCTCTTGAGAGTGAAGCAGAGCGATCTCTGGCGCTTCGCGCTCCTCGGTGTGCTCGGTGTGGCAGGCTCGAACTTCACCTACTACTTCACGATCAAGGGGAGCACTGTCGCAACGGCGATCATCCTTCAGTACACTGCGCCGATATTCGTGATGGGTTATGCAGCGGTGAGCAAAGAGGAGGAGATTACATCGCTGAAGGTTGTTGCGTGCGTCGTATCTCTTCTCGGGTGCTTTCTTGCTGTCGGAGGATATCATGCCGGCGTGCTGACACTCTCACCGGGCACCCTTATCAGCGGCATTGGATCGATGGTCACCTTCTCGTTTCTTATCATCTACACTCGACATATCCTGAAGTTGTACAGCGTATGGACCGTAACATTCTATGCCATCGCGTTCGCCTCGGTGTTCTGGCTCTTTGTGAATCCGCCGTGGACCATTGTCGAGCAGAGTCCGCCGGGCAGCACATGGACGGGCCTGTTCGTTCTTGCGATCATCTCGATCCTCATTCCTCACACACTATACTTTGCCGGGATGCAATACGTACCCGCCTCCCGCGCTGCCGTAACGAGCACGCTTGAGCCGGTGGTGGCGATTGTCTCTGCAGCAGTGTTCCTTGGCGAGATGCTTCAGCCCGGTCAGGTGGTCGGGGCTGTGATTGTCCTGTGCGCCATCGGGTTGTTGCAGATGAAGAAGGAAGGTGAGGCCAATGCCGCGTAGCCAGCACCGCCTTGAGAAGATCAAGCGTGTCCTTGCCGTGCGTCAGCCTGACTTGACTGTGGTCATGGAGAATATCCACGACCCGCATAACGTGAGTGCGGTGCTACGCTCATGTGATGCGGTGGGGATTCTGCGCGTGGAGTTGCTGTACACCTTGGAGAAGTTCCCACGGGTCGGGAAAAAGAGCTCCTCCAGCGCCAACAAGTGGCTGGACCGGCGCAAGCATAAGTCGGTGGACGAGTGTTACAACGTGCTGCGAGATGAAGGCTTTGCCATTTATGCGACACATCTGGGAGAGTCATCTGTTTCACTCTACGACCTTGAACTTACCAGGAAGGTGGCGCTTGTGTTTGGCAATGAGCATCGCGGCGTTTCCGATGAGGCGGCGGCAAAAGCCGATCGCAACTTTCAAATCCCCATGATCGGCATGATTCAAAGTCTGAATGTCTCGGTTGCCTGTGCCGTGAGCTTGTATGAGGTTCTCCGGCAGCGTCTCGCCCATGGTGACCTCATGGCACCCAAGCTTACCGAAAACGAACTCACGGAACTTTACAACGATTGGATCAAACGATAGCATGTCATTCATAACTCATCTCGAGTGTGGTACGTGTGGCGCAACAGTCAGCCACCATGAAGTTCACACGGTCTGTCCAAAGTGCCGGAAGAGTCTGCTGGTCCGGTATGACCTTGAGAGGATCCGGAAGAGCGTTACACGCAATTCATTCTCAAATAGATTGCCTTCCATGTGGCGGTATGCAGAACTGCTCCCTGTTGTGGATGACGCCAATGTTATCTCTCTCGGCGAAGGCTTCACACCCATACTTCCTCTTTCGCGGCTTGGCGCTCAACAGGGCTTCTTGCATCTCTCCATGAAAGATGAGTCATTCAACCCGACCGGTTCATTCAAGGCTCGCGGGTTGTGCATGGCGGTCTCGAAAGCGAAAGAGCTTGGTGTGAAAGAAACCTGCATGCCCACAGCAGGGAACGCGGGCGCAGCCCTTGCGGCATATGGAGCCTCTGCCGGGATAATCTCTCACATCTATATGCCTGAGGATACACCTCTCGTGAACATTGAAGAGTGTCGCGTCTACGGCGCTGATGTCCACCTCGTCCGGGGCAACATCAGCGATGCGGCGAAGGTGATGAATGCTGAACGGGCCGGCAAGTCGTGGTTCGACATGTCGACGCTCAAGGAGCCGTACCGGCTTGAAGGAAAGAAGACGCTTGGCTTCGAAATAGCAGAGCAATGCGGCTGGATGCTGCCCGATGTGATTGTGTATCCAACAGGAGGAGGGACGGGGCTGATCGGGATGTGGAAAGCGTTTGAGGAGATGCAGCAACTTGGCTGGATTGATGAGCGAAGACCGAAGATGGCCTGCGTGCAAGCGAGCGGATGTGCGCCGATCGTGAGGGCGTTTGAAGCCGGGGCAAAGGAGTCTGAATTCTGGGACAATGCTGTAACGGTTGCCTCGGGTCTTCGCGTCCCCAAAGCATTTGCGGACTCGCTGGTCCTCAAGGCGGTCTACGAGAGCAACGGCTGCGCAGTTGCCGTTGATGATGACGCCCTGCTTGCTGCAATCAGACAGGTTGCGGGGACTGAAGGCATTCTTCTTTGTCCTGAAGGAGCAGCAACGGTTGCTGCACTTCCAGAGTTGAGGGATCGCGGCGTTGTGCACGCGGAGTCCTCGATTCTGCTGTTCAACACGGGTTCAGGCTTGAAGTACACCGAAGTTCTTCGGGAAGTATCGGCGCTGTGATAGGAACTTGGCGGAAACCACCCTCGAACAGAGTAACCGCAAAGGGCGCAAAGAAGAGATCTGAAAGAGAAACCCGTTGTGGTCTTTGCGTCTTCTTCGCGGACTCTGCGGTTAGCCTTTTCGACCAGGTCTCTGGCATGTTGATTCATGCGCGTCGGTTGGTTATATTTGCGTGGCAGGCAACTTCACTCATAACCTGGTCCAACAAATCATGGGGACACAAGATCCACAGACTGTGAATTTCCTGCAGGAGAACCTGCTGCTTATCGGCGTCGCTGCCGCTGTCATCTTCGGCTACCTGTTGTTGCTCATGAGGAAACGTTGGAAGAAAGGCTTTCGCCACGACGTTCCCAAGTCCGGGCCGTAAGTCACCTCGTTGTTCTTTCCTTCCATTGATACTTGCGGCACTTTTGGGTACAATGGTGTGTTGTCAGTTGCAGCAACCCTTTCACATTTGGACTGGTCATGATTTCGCGAGTCGTTCATCAACTTATCTTATGCTTGCTTTCTTTCTCATTGGTGCTGGCGCAGGGCGGACCGTCTTCGGCAGACAGGGTTTCCAAATCGAGTAGCGGAAAGAAGAAGCATCACACCAAAGTATCGCTTGTCAGTTCCGTCAAGACCATCAAGCCTGGTGGCAGGTTTACAGTCGGCGTCTTGATGACGATGGACCCCGGCTGGCACACCTACTGGAAGAACGGTGGTGAGGCCGGTTTGCCGACAGAGGTGACCTGGAAACTTCCGCAAGGCTTCACGATGGGAGAGATCCAGTGGCCCGTGCCGCACAAGTACAATGAGAGCGGCGAGGTGTTGACCTACGGCTATGCAGATGAGAATATGTTGCTGGTGGATATTGCGGCACCAGCCTCACTCAATCCCGGTGCCACTGTTGCGCTTCACGCTGATGTGGAATGGCTGGAATGCGAGCACATCTGCGTTCCTGGCAGCGCGTCTGTTGATCTGAAGCTCCGAGTATCCAGTGCCGATCCTCTTCCTGATAACGCTGCCTTGTTCGCGAAGTACACGTCCCGGATATCACCCGCATTTTCTGACCGAACCGAATTTACGTTCACTACCGCTTTGGAAAACGGAAGTGTCGAAGTGCGACTGAACATCAGGGACGGGCAATCGCTTGTCGTTCAGAAGGACACCCTGCCCGACCTGTACCCCGAGCCGATTGACCAGCATGTGATGATTAGTCGGACGGTGGTTGATGCAACACCGGATGAGGCGTTGCTACGTGTGCCGCTTTCTGCGCTGGAGAAGCTCTCCGGTCCCCTCACATTCCGCGGCGTTGTTGTGTATCAGATGAAAGGTGGAGAGAGGAAGTCCGCTGTTATCGAAGTGCCGCTGACGACGGAGTTCTGCGCAAGCCTGCCTGTTGCGGGTGAAGAACCGGCTGCGGGCAGTGTGCTCGACCGGAACTTCTCGACGGTTGAGACACCTGGTACAGGACAGTCGCTGTACCTGTACCTCATCTTTGCGTTCGTCGGGGGGCTCCTCCTCAATGTCATGCCGTGCGTGCTTCCGGTGATCGCGCTGAAGATCTTTGGGCTGATGCAGATGGCGGGCGATCATCCACGCCAGGTGAAAAAACTCGGGTGGTTCTTCTCGCTTGGTATCCTTGCGTCATTTCTTGTTCTTGCGTTGCTGGTAGTCGTGCTTCAGGCTGCGGGCGAGCAAGTAGGATGGGGCTTTCAGTTCCAGGAGCCGCTGTTCGTCATAACAATGTGCGTGGTTGTATTTGCTTTTGGTCTGAGTCTCTTCGGTGTCTACGAGGTCAGTCTTCCGTTCATGTCTGCCTTCGTCGGGAGCGGCAGTGCCCTTGAGAAGAAAGATGAGAAGGGCGGCAAGGGATACGCCGCTTCGTTCGTCGAGGGCGTCTTTGCGACGATTCTGGCTACTCCGTGTACGGCGCCGTTCCTTGGTACTGCGCTCGGCTTTGCATTCTCCCAGCCTCCGGGAATCATTCTTCTTATCTTCACCACTGTTGCATGTGGCATGGCACTCCCGTATCTGGTTCTCACGGCGAAACCGGCGTGGATGAAGTTCCTTCCCAGGCCCGGCGAGTGGATGGTGAGTGTAAAACAGTTCATGGGCTTCTTGATGATGGCGACGCTTGTGTGGCTGCTGTACGTTCTTGGGAAACAGCTCGGCATGGAGGCGGTCGTCTGGACTCTGGCGTTTCTTCTCACTGTCGGTATCGCCTGCTGGGTCGTTGGTCGGTTTGCCACATTGAACGCGACACGAAGGAAGTACATAACAACATGGGTGGTTGCGATTGTGGTGGTAGTTGTTGGATACTGGGTGTTCCTCGTGACCATTCTGGATGTGCGTTCGGTGATTGCCGGAGTTCCATCCACTGTTCAGCCGGCTCCGACAAACGACTCTCATGGTATCCAGTGGCAACCGTTTTCACTTGAGAAGCTGAGCGCCGATCTTCAGTCAAACAAAACAGTCTTCATTGATTTCACAGCCGATTGGTGTCTCACCTGCAAGGTGAACGAGAAATCCGTGCTCGCAGACCAAGACGTCATCCAGAGATTCAAGTCGGCGGGAATTGTAGCAATCAAAGCCGACTGGACCAACCGCAACCCTGACATTACGCGCTTGCTGGCAAAGTTCGGCCGCTCTGGCGTCCCGCTCTACGTGATCTTCCCTGCAGGAAAGGCAAACCAGCCTATCGTGTTGCCGGAGGTCATTACATCAAGTATCGTCATTGAGGCGATCGACTCGGCTGTGCCTCCACAGGCAGCGCTCCTGGCTCAGTAAGCAATCCAACGACCTTCTTTTCCACAAACTACAAGGGCATCCCGCCTTCGTTCCGCGGAAAGCGCTTCTTCCTCGCAACAACGCATTGGTTCTTGGCTAGGGGGGATTCCACCATCCACCCACGGTGCGAAACCAAGACACCGAGAGATGCATGGAAGCACATGACGACGGTGACTTCTTAAACAGCCTCGGCAGAAACCACAGAGACACAGAATACCTATTCTCAATCCATACCTTGTTGTCTCAATACTGAAAAAATGACCTTCATTCGACGGTGATTCCTTCCTATCCCCCTCAAAAACTGAGAGGAACCGAATGGCCTGCGCTGGCACAGGCATTGCGCTTTCCCAGTCTTGTCTGCTTTTTCGCGACAGCTTCATTTGTTAGGAAGAAAGGGAATTGTCATGTCGTCACAGCCTCTCTCTACGCGGAATCCCTGGCCGCTTGGTCTCCTCATGCTTATACTTACCATCGCGTTAGCAGCCACCACCCTGCTGTTCCATGAAGAGCACCGGTTTGTGGCTGTGCTCAGTCTCCTCCTCGTCGGTTGTGCAAGCTCATCGCTGGTTTTGCTCTCGCGCCAGCAGCGAGCGCAACTCGCCCGTGAGCATCAACAAGCAGAGCACGACCACAGGGTGATGGAACAGGCGCTGAGGTCGTCAGAGAGGAACTACAGGACCCTCGTTGACAATGCCCGGGTCGGTGTGTTCAGAACCAACATGAAGGGCGACATCCTGTATGTGAACAACGCCTTTGCCAGGGTTCTGGAATTCAGCTCGTCCGAGGAATTGATTGGCAGGAGTGTGTCGCCGCTGTACAAGAATCCCTCAGACAGGCAGCGGCTGATTGACGCGTTGCGCAGGACAGGAAGAGTGGAAGAGTTCGAGCTTGAGGTGCTGACAAAGAGCGGCAAAGCGAAGAGCCTGTTGGTGAGTGCCACTCTGGATGGCGATGTGCTCGTCGGGATGGCCATCGACATTACAGCACGCAAGCATGCGGAAGAGGCGCTTCGGCTTGCCGAGGAGAAGTTCAGGAACCTCGTGGAGCAATCACTCGTCGGCGTGTACATTATTCAGGATGGACGATTCTCCTACGTGAACCCGAAGGTGGCCGAGATCTTCGGCTACGCGCAGGATGAAATCGTCTCTTCAAAGTCAGTCTCCGATCTTGTGGCTGAACAGGATCGGGGTATCGTTGCAGAGAATATCCGCAAGCGGATTGAGGGAGAGATAGCGACCATTCACTATGTTTTCCGGGGTCAGCGGAAGGACCGATCGCTTATAGATGTGGAAGTATTCGGCACGCGCACGCTGTACAACGGCCGTCCGGCCGTCATCGGGACACTGATTGACATTACCGAGCGAAAACGGGCGGAGGAGACATTGAAATACAATGCCGAGGAGAGAGCTAACATCTTGCGGAGCCTCCCGGTTGCAGTCTACAAAGCAAGAATACCGAACGACATCGATGCAGTGTGGATGAGCGACAGCGTGGAGCGTCTCGTCGGGTTCAGACCTGAGCGATTTGTGAACGAACCCCACTTCTGGTCATCAAGGTTGCATCCAGACGACCGAGCGGCAGCGGTGAAAGAATTCGGCAAGGCACCATCCAATACCGGTGTCACCACCGAATATCGTTGGCTCTGTGCAGATGGTTCATATCGGTGGTTCCTGGACCGGATGTTCCCGCTGGAAGGAGAACAAGAGTCTGGTGGAGAGTATTTCGGTGTGTGGTTAGATATCACGGACCGCAAGCGGGTGGAAAACGCGTTGCAGGAATCCAAGCAGAAGTTCAGAAGCCTGGCGGAAGAATCTCCAAATATGATCTTCATAAACAAGAGTGGAAGAGTAGTGTACGCCAACAGAAAATGTGAAGAACTCACCGGGTACACGAGGGCAGAGGTGTGCGCTCCTGACTTCAACTTCCTGAGGCTGATTGCACCGGAGTCCATCGAGCTGGTGAAGGCAAATTTCGGCAGGCATGTGAAGGGAGAAGATATCCCTCCCTATGAGTACGCCCTCATTACGAAGCACGGTGAACGACTTGAAGGAATACACACGACAAAACTCATCAACTATGAAGGTGGCAGCGCCATTCTTGGAATTGTCACTGACATCACTGAACGCAAGCAAGCGGAGGAGGCGCTTCGGGCAACCGAGCAGAAGCTTCGCGACATCGTTGAATACAGCACCAACCTCTTCTACTCACACACGGTGGATCATGTCTTAACCTACGTAAGTCCACAATCGAGGCACTTTCTAGGCTGCGATCCAGAAGAGGCAAAGGTCCGCTGGACTGAATTCGTCACGGACCATCCGGTCAACCTGAAGGGCTTTGAGTCAACACAGCAGGCCATCGATACCGGTGTGCCTCAGCCACGCTTCGAATTGGAATTGAAAACCAAGGGGGGAAAGATCGTATGGGTTGAGGTCAACGAGGCGCCGGTGGTGAAAGAGGGCAAGACAATAGCGATCGTCGGTTCTCTCACCGACATCACCGAGCGAAAGCAAGCGGAAGAGGCACTCCGGCTCACCGAGGAGAAGTATCGCGGCATCTTCGAACATGCCGGAGAAGGTATCTACCAGAGCACACCCGAAGGGAAGTTCATCGCGGTAAACCCCATGCTCGCTCAGATGCTGGGGTACGCGTCCGCGGAGGAGTTGATGGCAGAGGTGACCGACATTGAGCGCCAGTTGTACGTGGATCAGACCGCACGCGCAGGGTTGAGAGATCTGCTCGAGCAACAGGGCTATGTCAAGGGATTGGAATCCCGCCTGTACCGAAAAGACGGCAGCACCATCTGGGTTATGGAGAACGCACGGCTCGTCCGGAATGGGGACGTGTACTACGAGGGTACGCTGCAGGACATTACGGAGCGCAGGCGGACAAGTGAGGCTCTGCACGAGAGCGAGGAACGCTACCGTTCTCTTGTCGAAATGTCTCCCGATGCCATTGGGGTCCATGCCGACGGCAAGTTCGTATATGCAAATGCCGCAATGGTGAGGCTTCTTGGCGCGTCCAACTCAGACGAGCTTATCGGCAGACTGATACTCGATGTTGTCCATCCCGATTATCGGGAAGTCGTCAAGGAACGCGTCAACGTATTGAAGGAAGAAGGCAAGGAAGCGCCATTGATCGAGGAGAAATTCCTCCGTCTCGATGGGACGGTTGTGGACGTGGAGGTTGCTGCTATCCCATTTACGTACAACGGCAAGCCAGCCGTGCAGGTGGTTGTCCGCGACATCACCGGACGGAACCAGGCAGAGCGAGAGATCAGGCTGCTGGCGCAGACGGTTGCCTCGACAAAGGACTGTGTATCCATCACCGACCTTGAAGATAGAATCCTCTTTATCAATGATGCATTCCTTGAAACGTACGGCTACACGCGGGAGGAATTGGTAGGGAAGAGTATCACCATGGTGCGTTCTCCACTGACGCCTGAAGAAGTCGGCCGGCAGATCCTCCCGGCAACTCTTGCTGGCGGCTGGTATGGTGAGATAATGAACAGGCGCAAGGATGGCAGTGAATTCCCGGTCGAGTTGTGGTCATCCGTCGTAAACAACGAGGCTGATGAACCTGTGGCAATGGTCGGTGTGGTTCGCGATATCACCGCGCGAAAACAGGCGGAGCAGGCTCTGAGAGAGAGCGAAACCAAGTTCAGGCAGCTCATTGAGCAAGCGGCGGATGGTGTGTTTACTGCCGACAAAAATGGCAAGATTCTGCTGGTGAATCCCAAGGCATGTGAGATGCTAGGTTACTGTGAAGAGGAATTGTTGGGTTTGAATATTCGCGACACCTACCCGCCTGGAGAACTTGACCTTGCGGCGACACGTATGCGGGATGCGCTTTCCGGGAGGTCTCTGCAGTTTGAGCGTAACATGCGACGGCGGGATGGCACGGTCTTTCCGGTGGAGGTAAGTCTCCAACTGACCACAACGGGGGCGTTCCAGGGGATCGTGCGTGATATTTCAACCCGCAAACAGGCGGAGGAGTCGATACGAAAGCTCTACACTGCAATTGAGCAAACCGATGAAGTGATTTTCATGACGGAACGTGACGGCACCATCACGTATGTAAACCCAGCATTTGAGAAAGTGTACGGCTACACGAAAGACGAAGCCATCGGTCGAAAACCCAGGATACTAAAGAGCGGCACACTGAATACGCAAGAGTACAAGGACTTCTGGGATCTGCTGTTGCCCGGCAAGAACATACGCGGCGAGATCGTTAACCGGACAAAGAGCGGACAGCTTGTCACCGTGGACACCTCCATCAACCCAATCCATGATGCGACAGAGAAGGTCACTGGCTTCATCGCCGTCCAGAACGACATCACCGACCGCAAGAAGGCGGAAGAAGAGAGAAAGAACCTCGAGCTACAGCTCCTCCAGGCGCAGAAGATCGAATCCATCGGCACGCTCGCCGGAGGGATTGCGCACGACTTCAACAATATTCTTGGGATTATCCTGGGGCATGCGACCCTCCTCGACCGGTCGTGCAACGATCCGACGAAGCTTTCCAGAAGCAAGGAGGCGATCACAACAGCAGTGCAACGGGGAGCGAGCCTTGTGAAACAGATCCTGACATTTGCACGCAAAACGGACGTCAGCTTTGAAACGGTGAACGTGGCCGAAACAATCAGAGAGCTGGCCAAGATGCTTGAGGAGACGTTCCCGAAGACGATCACTTTTTCAATGCAGATCAGTCCTGATACCACTGCCATCAACGCGGACCGCACACAACTACACCAGACGCTGCTCAACCTCTGTGTGAATGCCCGTGATGCAATGCCCGACGGCGGATGCCTGTCCATCGCCACACATCGAGTCAGTGGTGCCCAAATGCGTAGCCTGATTCCCGATGCCGAAGATGGTGAGTTCTTGTGCGTGAGTGTTTCTGATACCGGAACGGGAATGGATGAGGGGACCAGGCAGCGCATCTTTGAGCCGTTCTTTACGACCAAGGAGAAAGGGAAAGGAACAGGTCTTGGCCTTGCCGTGGTGCATGGCATCATGAAGAGTCACCTTGGCCACATTGATGTGGAGAGCGAAGTGGGGCGCGGAACAACGTTCCATCTCTATTTCCCGATTCTACGCCTGAGCAAAAGTTCTGAGATCCCTGAAACAGCCGGGGCGGAGGAGTCAGATGGCGGAAACGAGACGATCCTGTTCATAGAAGATGAAGAGTTGTTGAGAGAGATGGTGCGCGGCCTGCTTGAAACGCGGGGCTACCATGTGCTGCTTGCCGCCGATGGCGAAGAGGCTCTGAGAATATACCGAGAGCGATGCAGTGAGATTGCATTGGTTGTTTCCGATATGGGACTTCCGAAAGTGGACGGCAGCAATGTCTTTCTCCAAATGAAAGCCATCAATCCGGACGTGAGGGTTATCCTTGTGAGCGGGTACCTTGAGCCGGAAGTCAAATCCAGATTGCTGGGTGCGGGAGCGATGGGGTTTGTGCAGAAACCGTATATGCCGAACGAGATCCTCCAAAAGGTGCGTGAGACGATTGACGGGAGGTAGTGAAGAGGCTCTTGACTCTCGGGCCGCCACTGGTGATATTTGTGTATGCACTACTCAATCGCGAGACTGCTTGTCACTTTTCTAGTCTCTGGGTGTATCCTTGAAGCCATCGCCCAGCCATCGTGGCGCAGGCTTGCGAGCCCAACCGCTGCATCTCTCCATCATCTTTCCTTCACCGACAGTCTGATCGGCTGGGCGGCGGGTGATTCCGGGGTCATCCTTCGCACGACAACTGGAGGGGAACAGTGGATCATCCAACCCACCGGCGTCAGCACTGAGATTGTTGATCTTTTCTTTCTGAACCGCAACCTTGGTTGGGCACTCACCTGGAATCAGGAGTTGCCGCCCTATGGAACAACCGTCCTCAAGACTACGAACGGCGGTGCTACCTGGGTGGCGCGTTCATATCCACAGCAGGATGTATTCATCAAGTCCATCCACTTCCTCGATTCATCGCGTGGATTTGCCGGTGGCTATCCCCGCATCCTCGTCCGGACGACGGATGGGGGGGACAGTTGGTTTCAGGCACAGGTGATCCCGGAGCCATGCTCTGCGTTGCCGGTGATCGATTTTGACTTCACCAGCGACAGGCATGGATGCGCCAGCGGAGGTCTCATTGATATTGCCGGCCCTATCTGGAAGACCACAGACTATGGCCAGACGTGGTCAGTCTTCTGCATAAGCTCTGAACCCGTTGAACGCATCATCATGTTCGACTCGCTCAACATCATTGGCATCGGCGGGGATTTCGAGCATGGGTCGTCCGTGGTGAGGACGACGAATGGCGGGGAGAACTGGACATACACCGCGGTCATCCCACTGGGGGTAGCCCACGCGCTCTCATTCAGGACTCGCTCTGAAGGCTGGTCGTCAGTGGCGTTGGTGCGGCAGTTCCTCTTCACGAGTGATGGCGGTGAAAACTGGATTACACTTCCAACACCCGAGAATGCGCAGATCAACGACCTCGTGTTCACTGACTCGCTGCATGGATACGCCGTCGGGATGGGCGGTGTTATCTTCAAGTATGTTCCCCGGCTCGTCAACGTGAAGGAGAACGACCTGCCCACATCTGTTCAGCTCTTTCAGAACTATCCCAACCCGTTCAACCCGACAACCACGATCGCTTTTACCCTCCCCTTCCTGAGTGAAGACTATGACAAGGGGAGGGGAAGGGTGGGGTCCCATGTAACGCTGAAGGTGTACGACCAGCTCGGCCGTGAAGTCGGTACGCTGGTCAACGAGGAGAAGCCGCCCGGCACGTACTCGGCCACGTGGGATGCGAGCAACGTAGCAAGCGGTGTGTACTTCTACAGACTCCAGACACGAGGCGTTGTTCAAAGCAAAATGTTGCTCCTCCTCAGGTAATACAAGAGGCGCCTTGCGAGCGCCTCTTGGGTTGCATATGATGTGAGTCTATGATCGCTGACTCAGCATTGGTACTTCCCGCTTGTCGTGGCCAAGATAGACCTGCCGCGGCCGGGCGATCTTCTGCTCGGGATCGAGCAGCATCTCCTGCCACTGCGAGAGCCACCCCGACGTACGGCCAATAGCGAAGAGCACCGGGAACAAGTCGACCGGGAACTTCATTGCCTGATAGATGAGGCCGGAGTAGAAGTCCACGTTCGGATACAGCTTTCGTTTAACGAAGTAGTCATCCTGCAGAGCAATGCGCTCGAGCTCGAGTGCAATGTCGAGCTTCGGGTTCCTGCCCGTCACTTCGAACACCTGGTCGGCGAGCTTCTTGATGATGGATGCACGCGGGTCGTAGTTCTTGTAGATGCGGTGACCGAAGCCCATCAGTCTGCCCTTGCCGTCCTTCACGTCCTAGATGAACGCGGGCACCTTGTCCTTGCTGCCGATGAGGTCGAGCATGCGCAGCACTTCTTCGTTGGCACCGCCATGCAGCGGACCGTAGAGTGCCGCTGCCGCGCCTGCCATCGCCGAGTACGGATCGACGTGCGAGCTGCCAATGCTGCGCATTGCGTTGGCGCTGCAGTTCTGCTCGTGGTCTGCATGCAGTATGAAGAGGACATCCAGCGCCTTCGCGAGGATGGGGTTGGCTTCAAACTTCATCTCCGCCACCTTGAACATCATACTCAGGAAGTTCGCTGCATACCCGAGGTCGTTGTCGGGATACACGTATGGC
>CAYHRX010000032.1:0-13426 GCA_964359075.1 uncultured Chitinophagales bacterium | reverse complement strand
AGAGATGAATACGCCCGCTGACACTAGGACGAACGCGGCCACGACCGCAGCAATCCATCTGGTTATACGCCAGTGGACTGTCCGCTTCCACCTGCTCCGCCGGATTTCCGGCCACACATTCTTGCGGGCACGGTCCACATCGAAGGGGAAGTCCATCTCCACCCACGGAAGACCCGTAACGTTGACGGCACGAATGTGTACGGCACTGCACATCGAGCGAACGGCTTCCATGACCCAACTCTTCTCGCCACCATTCTTGATCATTGCATCCACCCTGCCGAAGAGGGCCGCGCTGCCTTCGGAATCAAATACAAGCATCCCGAGGCTTTCTCCCCGGACGAGATCCGGCGACAGATCTTTTCCAAGATCCCAAACCCGTCCCTCGCGCACGAACACCTTCGTCTGTTCCTGTCCAGATGTGGAGCTCGCGTCAAATGCAAGAGCGTTTCCACCCTTCGTCAGCAGCCGGTCAAGAACATCAGGATGGAACAGAATGTCGCTGTTGATAAGAACGAATGCACCCGTGACCCATTGACGTGCAAGCCAAAGAGAGTAGAGACTGTTCGTCTCCTCATAGCGCGGGTTCTCTATGTACTCGGCCCGGTACCCAACCGCATTGCGCACCTCATCGCCTTCGTATCCCAGGACGACCAGCACCGGCCCGATACCAGCATCCGCCAGTGCTTCAAGTTGATGTTCGATAAGCGGTCGATCTCCGATGGGCAACAAACATTTCGGCAGACCATTCGACACAGCACCAAGTCTGCTACCTACGCCCGCAGCAAGAATGACGGCCTGCATCTCAGCGCATCTCCTTTGATGTCGTAGCACTCCACGTATCAGTGGTGATATCTTCTTCCACCTGTGTTCGCTCAGTCCATCCTCTGAACTCTTCGGGGGTCCCGTGGAAGCGGCACACGCCTTCCCGCAACACCAAGACCTGATGACAATGACTTATGATGCTCGGATCGTGCGTGGCCCAGAGGGTAGTTCGCCCCCGCGTTGCATCAAGAAGGACCCTCGTGATGTGTTCAGACGATGCCGCGTCCAAGCTCTGCGTGGGCTCGTCAAGAAGCCAGATGTGTCCGTCACGCAGGAGAGCACGCGCAATGGCTATCTTCTGCCTTTCTCCCCCTGAGAAGAGACTGCCCTGACGACGGACAGGCGTTGCATAACCGTATTTCAGTTTCTCGATCCACTCATCGATCCCGCACTGGTGGGCAACTTCCTTCACCCGATCAAACGACGCTTCGGGATTCCCCAAGGCAATGTTCTCCGCCACCGTCAACGTGAAGAATGTGCCGTGCTGGAACACTACGCTGAATTTGGAGCGGAGCGATTCCAGCATGTACTCCTTTATATCCAGGCCATCGAGATGAATGCGCCCCTGCTGAGGATCAGCCAAGCGGAGAACGAGACGAAGCAAGGAGGACTTCCCGGCCCCGTTACTACCAATGACGGCTACGCGCTCGCCTGCATTGACGGTGAACGAGAGATCAGAGAGAAGCCACTTCCTTCCAATCCGGCGGCTCTTTGCACCTTTGTATGACACCTGATCGAGAGAGATGTCACCTTTTAACGTGGTGATGACCCGCGCTTGCGAAGAGTTCTGCACCTCGGGAACAGTATCCATGACCTTGACCAATCGCTCAGCGCAGGCCATAGTCCTCCCCGATTGTGCGGCCTGTTGAGCGAACCGTCGGAAGGGACCGTACAGCCCGACGATGTAGTGAATGACAAGCACAAGGCTTCCAAGGGAGAAGGTTCCTGCCTGAACCCCAACGGCGCCAATCCAGAGGGCAACACACACACTCAAGGTCAGGAACGTCTCCATCCTGAACATCAAACCTGCTGCGAGCCGCCGCACCTTCTGCTCTTCCTTTAAGCTCTTCACATTCCGCCGCTCGAAGCGAACATCACCAAGGTCGTGCATGCGGAACGTTTGAAGTTCCTGTATCCCATGTGCGTCCTCGGCAACAATTGCCGCCAGCTGGCCTTCCCGCCGTCGGTTCCGTCTCGCGGCCCTGAGAATCCTGCGCCCCGTTCTGCCCATGACGAAAAGAGCGAACCCCCCGCATACCGCAACGACGCATCCCAGTCGCCAGTCCAACCAGAGGACGACTCCTATCGACGACAGGAACGTGAATAGCACCTGGAATGATCCCACAAGAATACCATTCACACCACGACGAAGTCGTGCCGTGTCGGAGACAATGCGCGTGACAAGCTCTCCAACTTCGTGCTGCTCATGAAACGAAATGGAGTGCGAAAGGATATGACGGAATAGACGGTTGCGGAAGCTGAAGAGGACACGATTTCCCAAGCCCGAAAGGAGTATCAACTGCCAGTACTCGCTAAGCGCTGCCAGAGTCGAGATGAAGACGTACAACAGGCTCATGACCACAAAGCCCATGGCGGGATCAAGAGTGAGCCAGGGAAACACAGGTGTGGATTGGGATATCGAATCGATCGTCAGCTTGAGCGGCCAGGGTTGTGCCAGTCTCAGTGCGATAAGCGCACCACTGAGGAACACTCCAGCCACAAGGAGCAACTTGTGTGTGCGGGCATGTGGCCACAGCAGTCCTCCCAGACGGCGGGCGTCCGACCATGTGCGGACCCACCTCCACCGACGCCCCCGTATCTTTTGCGGCGAGGAGTCAGGTTGTGTCATGCCTGTAACCTGAATCCGCCGAGAACCAGTTCAGAATCCATTCGACTGCTTTTTCCGTCGCATGTCCCGGATTGAAGAACATATCCTCCGCCATTGCACACCTGATCGCACTCTTTGCCTTCGGATGTGCGAGAGACCAGCCCACTGCATTGACAACCTCGTCGGGCCAGCGAGCTGTCTCTCCTCCCTTGCGTCCCCATGTGTCCAGATCCAGCGAGAGGCCCTTTTCCTTCACGGCTGCAAGCATTTGGGGAACGTCTATGAAAACCATCGGGCGATCCAAGAGCGAGTATTCGCTCGACACCGAAGATGCATCCGTAATCAACAAGTCTGAAATAAACAGATACGGAACAATGTCAAGATCCGCGACGACCTTGGTATGGACGTTTTCAAACTGCCGAAGTTGTTTCGGCCAGTCAATAAGTTTGTCCCGGGGATGATCGTGAGGTTTGATGAGTAGATCATACTTGCCAGTTTCCTGAAGGCGGCGGATTACTTCTTCACCCATGATTTCCAGTGAATTGTTCCTCTGCCCCGTGGGAGCATAGAGAACAATGGGCCGCCTTCCCGACAGGCCGATACGTCGGAGAATGTCTCTTCGGCTTAGTGACCCATTAACCATGCAATCAAGTTTTGGGAATCCGATCGGGACCATCCTCGGATCTCCCTTTCGCATGAGCTGGTTCTCCTGGAAGAGCCTCATTTGATACGGCCCCACATTGAACATGTAGTCGTAGATAAGGATGTCGCGACGGACTGCCATGTTCCGGAACGAAATCCCGTGAAAGAGGTGGATGCGAACTTGGTCGGATCGTGGAAACACTCCGGATACAAAACTGCAGATAACCATGTCAAAGGATTCTCGCCTCATTTGTTCGAGCGTAAGAACCCTCTCCCTCGGGATGCGGAATGAGCGAAAGACGGTCTCTATCCCCTGAATCGGTGGTGCCTCTTCCTGCTTGGGCGGTTGGGCAGCCGAATAGTAGATGTCTATGGACGGAATCTTGGAGAGTCTTGCTCTGATTGGCTGAAAGCAGACAAAGTGCACTGGGGCGTAGCCACAGAACAGTATGCGCCATTTCGTCTGCTTCCTCATGGGCAAGATGGTTCAGTCTGGTGAAGAACCGCCGCGCCCGAACTTCAGCGGCTCGAGCTTCGTAATCTTAGTCATTCGTGCAACTCTTATGCCATCCGCCCAAAACCGAGCAAATGAGAAGTGGTCGACTCCGGAGCTATATACGAGTCAATAAGATAGGAATCCCATGGGAAAAATCAATACCTGAGTACAAATCAGGGAGCGAGGCAAAAAAGGGACGCGCACAGGTCGTATTGTGATTGCGACATGTGGCAGGAGGGCAACTTCATCTGTAGCCGCTTTCAGGGATCAGCAACCTCACCAACTCATCGGCTCATCTCCATCATCCTCTGTATCGGCACCAACGCATTCTCAATAATATCGGGAGGCAGCGTGATTTCGGGCGAGCGGTTTTTCATGCACAAATACAGCTTCTCCATCGTGTTGAGCTTCATGTAGGGGCACTCGTTGCACGAGCACGCGGCCTCAGGAGGTAATGGAATGTACGTGTTGGATGGTGCGTGCTTCTCCATTTGATGGAGGATACCCGGCTCTGTGGCGACGATGAACTTCTTCCCTTTGAAACCCTTCACGTACTTGAGCAACCCGCTCGTCGAGCCGATGAAGCTCGCCTTCTCGAGAAGCGGCTCTTCGCATTCAGGATGTGCTATCAGCTCGCCATCGGGGTGTTCAAGCTGGAGTGAGATGAGCTTACGCATGCTGAATGTCTCATGCACAACACAGGAGCCTTCCCATAGCAGCATGTCTCTGCCGGTCTTCTTGATCAGGTAACGGCCAAGGTTTCTGTCAGGCGCGAAGAAGATCGGCTTGTCTGCCGGTATCTGCCGGATGATCTTCTCGGCACTGCTCGATGTGCAGATGATATCGCTGGCGGCCTTGACTTCCGCGGAACAGTTGATGTATGTAATCGAGATGTGGTCGGGATGTTGAGCACGGAACTGCTTGAACAACGAAGCGGGACATCCTTCGGCAAGTGAACAGCCCGCATTGAGGTCGGGAAGGAGCACTTGCTTGCTCGGGCTGAGGATCTTTGCAGTCTCGGCCATGAAGTGGACACCGGCAAAGACAATTACGTCGGCCCTCGTCTCGGCGGCCCGGCGTGCGAGCTCCAGACTGTCGCCGATGAAATCGGCGATGTCCTGTATCTCCGACTCCTGGTAGTAGTGTGCCAGCAGGACGGCGTTCAGCTCTTTCTTAAGACGGGCAACCTCGGCGGCATAGTCGACCACCGATTTCGTTTCATGAGTTGTTTGATATTCAGATACAATCATTGTTTGTTTCTCTCGCCCCTTAATAAGCTACTGAATACCCAAGCGATTCTCAAGCCGGCCTTCAACCTGCTTTAGCCTGTATCGGTCTTTGGCTCACTGCAGCATCTCTCGTCCTGCTGCTAAGACCTCTTCAACTGTGATAGATCCTATCTCCCCGCCCTTCCCTCTTATATAACGATGTTTCTCACCAATCGGTGCCCATTGCTCCGGGTCCGTCGGACCGAAGAGGGAAAGCACCGGTGTTCCAACTGCTGCGGCAACATGCATGATGCCCGTATCGTTTGAGACAACGAGTCGGGCGAGAGAGAGGATTGCAGCGACTTCTCTGAGGCTCTTCCTCTCCACGACTTGACATGAAACAGTTACGTGCGATTTCATCTCGGTCACAGGTCCATCATCCATCGGCCCGTGCGTGATGAGAACAGCCGCGTTGAGCTCTCTCGCAAGCGTGTCCGCAACTCGTGCAAACCTCTCCGCAGGCCAGCGGTTGGGCAGCTTGCCTGCACCGGGGTGAAAGACAATGATCGGCGCTGAAAGACCTAACTGGGAAACAAATGCCTTTGCTTGCTCGACCTCTTCTTCCATCAAACCGATGCACGATCTCATGTCGGTGACCTGCAAACCAAGAGGTCGAGCGATGTCAAGATTGCGGAGAGACTGGTGTCGGTGCGGATCGGCTCTCCAGTCCAGCGTCACAGGAACATTGAAGAACACACCCGACGGGTTCTCCACACCGTCGATCCCTTCTGCACCGATTCTGTACTGTGCGCCGAAGAGATACCCGAGCAAGTCGCTGGTGACAGACATGGAGACGGTCGAAGGGACGATACCCAGCTCGAACTTCTCTTCCCTCAACTTACGGACGAACCGCCACAACGCTCCAAATCGAATGAATGATCTCGAGAGGAAGTCTCTCTTGTCGTACTTGATCACCTGATTGACGTATGGATTGTTCAGCATGACATCGTGGTTCACCGGACTCGTCATGAGCGCGATGTGTGCCTGTGCGTAGCGCTGCCTGAGCCCGCGCAGCAGCGGAACAACACACAGCATATCACCAAGCTGGTCGTGCTGACGGACGACGAGGATGCGGTCGAATGACCGGAGCGCTGCGTCAGAAGGCCGCTTCGGACTGATGATGAGCTTGAGGAGTGAAAGAAAAAAGTGCTTGAGACGATGGGAGTTAGGTTGCACTACTTCTTCTTGTCATCCGGAGGAAGTTCTTCGAACTCCGCATCCTGAACGTCCTTGAACGTCTGGCTTGGCTGTTGCGGAGGACGGTTGCCAAAGATGCCCTCATGCTCTCTTCTGGAGCTTGATATGCGGCGGGCAACGATCTGGATGATCTTCCAGATCAGGTATCCGAACACCAGGTATAATAAAAACCGAAACACATCTCCCTCACGTATTTCTCATTGGGTTGTAGTACTCCACCGCCGATCTGTTCGGGCGGAAAATCTCCCGCACAAGGTCGTCGTACTGGTCCTTGTTGACCACGAAGTCGAGTTCCACAGCATTGACGATCAGCAGTGGTGTCGCCTTGTAGCGAAAGAAGAAGTAATTGTACGCCTCGTTCAGGTCCTTGATGTACGTTTCTGACATCTCTGCTTCGAACGAGCGGCCCCGTTCGTGGATGTTCGACATCAGCCTCGGGACGCTCGACTGCAGGTACACCACAACGTCCGGCGTCGGAATGCTTTTCTCGATGGCGCCGATAAGCGTTTCGTACAGCTTCAACTCCTCGTCCATCAGGTTCAGGTATGCGAAGACCTTGTCCTTCTCAAAGATGTAATCCGTAACAAGGAACCGGTGGAACAGATCGGCCTGAAACAGCTTCTGTTGCTGCTTGTACCTTGTCAGCAGAAAGAAGATCTGTGTCTGGAACGCGTACCGGTCGGGGTCCTTGTAGAAATCCTTGAGGAACGGGTTCTCCTCGAACTGCTCCAGCACCACATTCGCCTTCAGCGTCTCGCCAAGCATGTTCGCCAGCGTCGTCTTCCCCGCCCCGATGACGCCTTCGACGGCAATGTAGCGGATGTCCGTGTTCTCGACCAGCTTTGCGAGAGGTTCTTTCTGCGACAATCAGGCTCCGAAGATTGTGCGGTGTTTCTATAGAGTGATTTTGTGAAGTGATTGAACCACCCGCCCTGAATCTTTGCACGCTGCCACAAGCTCTTCCATCGTCATGCCGCTGACCGGATGAACGAGGTCGGGAGCAATCTCACGCAACGGCACGAGCACGAACTTCCTTTGCTCCATTTCCGGATGTGGGACGGTGACATCGTTGTCGCTGTACACAAGGCCGTCGTAGAGCAGGATGTCAATATCAATCTCCCGTGGTCCCCACCGTTCGCTTTTCGTCCGTCCAAGTCGCAGTTCGATTGCCTTGACCTGTGTGAACAACTCATCCGGCTTGAGAGGAGTCTCGATCTCAACCGCTGCATTGAGGAACTTCCCCTGGTTCGGGTTGCCAACCGGATCAGTCTCGTACACCGATGATGCCCAGACAAGCCTGGTGTCCTGCAGCTTCTTGAGCTCGGCGACAGCACTCTTCAGGAACTTCAGCCGCTCCCCGACGTTCGAGCCCAGCCCGACGAAGACTCGATACGTCTTCATCTACGCTCCGTCATCTCCACTTCAACATAATCGACGACACCCTTGACAGGCGGATGTGGCTTGCGTACCCTGATCGTCACCATTTCCACGTTGAAGAACTCACGGATAATCCCCCGCGCTATCGTATGTGCCAGCGCTTCAATCAGGTAGTTCTTCTTGGAGTGAACGATGCTGCTGATGTAGGCGTAGACTTTCTCATAGTCCACAGTCTTCTTCAATGAATCGGTTTCAGCCGCAGGCAGCAGGTCGCAGTACAGGTCGAGGTCAACCTCGAGCTTGCCGCCAAGGTTCTGCTCTTCTACGATTGCGCCATGATAGGCATAGAAGGTCGCATTCTTGATCCGAATAATGTTCAGGTCAGCCATGCCGCGAGAATATATTGATTGATCCTCCAAGATGCAATCACTTGTTGAGCATTGACTTCAGTACAGCATGGCCAAGAAGTGCGTGAAGAACCTCGCCCGACATCCCACACACTCACGACTTTTCGATCTTCGCCCACGTGTCTCGCAGTGTGACTGCACGATTGAACACGAGAGCGCCTTCCCTCGAAGCGTCGTCCACACAGAAGTAGCCAAGCCGCTCGAATTGAAAGCGGCCCTGCGGCTTCGCCGTTGCGAGGCCCGGCTCGATCT
This sequence comes from uncultured Chitinophagales bacterium, assembly GCA_964359075.1. Lineage (GTDB taxonomy): Bacteria > Bacteroidota > Ignavibacteria > UBA10030 > UBA6906 > UBA11986. The sequence continues at coordinate 5,137 of CAYHRX010000032.1, read as the reverse complement.
TGCATCCCCGCAACACCTCAAGTGAGTTTGAATTGATGAAGCTCTTCCAGTTCTCACCGGTCGGGTCCTCGACGTTGAACAGCCGGTCGTACAGCCGGACTTCCGCATTAACCGCATGCTGTGCGGAGACCCAATGGATCGTCCCTTTCACGCGTCGTCCGCTCTGAGCCGAGCCGCTCTTTGTCTCAGGGTCGTAGGTGCATCGCACCTCAACAACCTCTCCGGTCTTCTCGTCCTTCACGACGCTGACGCATTTGATAATGTACGCGTACCGGAGCCGGACTTCGACCCCGGGCGAGAGCCGGAAGTATTTCTTCGGAGGATTCTCTCTGAAGTCTTCCTGTTCGATATAGAGAACTCTGGAGAACGGAACCTTCCGGGTCCCCGCGGCGGGGTCCTCGGGATTATTCACGGCATCAAGGTCTTCGACAACTCCGTCAGGGTAGTTCTCGATGACCAACTTGAGCGGACGCAGCACAGCCATGACACGTGAAGCGCGTTTGTTCAGATCATCCCGCAGACAATCCTCAAGCAAGCCGGCCTCCGACGTGTTCTCCCGGCGGGCAACTCCGATCCGGTCAGCAAATGAGCGAATGGATTCCGGCGTGTATCCCCGGCGGCGCAGACCCGAAAGCGTCGGCATGCGCGGGTCGTCCCAGCCGTTGACGTGGCCCTCATCGACAAGCTGCAGGAGTTTACGTTTGCTCATCACTGTGTAGGTCAGATTCAGTCGGGCAAACTCGATCTGTTGAGGATGATATATCTCCATCTCATCAAGAAACCAATCGTACAGTGGGCGATGGTTTTCAAACTCCAGGGTGCAAATCGAGTGGGTAATCCTCTCGATGGAATCGCACTGGCCGTGCGCCCAATCGTACATCGGATAGATGCACCACGTGTCGCCAGTACGGTGATGCGTTGAGCGCAGGATGCGGTACATGACGGGATCGCGCATGTTGAGGTTCGGAGATGCCATGTCGATCTTTGCGCGCAGTGTTCGGGAGCCGTCCGGGAATTCACCGTTCCGCATTCGCTGAAAGAGGTCAAGGTTCTCCTCCACGGTTCGGTTCCGGTATGGACTGTCCTTCCCCGGCTCCGTCAGTGTGCCCCGGTGCTCTCTGATCTCGTCGGCATTCAGATCGCAGACGTATGCCTTTCCTTTCTTGACCAGCTTGACGGCAAATTCGTAGAGCTGCCCGAAGTAGTCGGACGCATAGTACAGCCTGTCACCCCAATCGAAACCGAGCCAGCGGATATCGTGCATAATCGAGTCGACGTACTCCTGTTCCTCCTTTGTGGGGTTCGTATCATCGAATCGCAGATTGCAGAGACCGTTGTAGGTTCTCGCAAGCCCGAAGTTGAGGCAGATGGATTTCGCATGACCGATGTGCAGGTATCCGTTCGGCTCCGGAGGAAAACGGGTATGAACTCTCCCGCCGTACTTGTTCGTCTTTAGATCTTCGTCGATGATATCATGGATGAAGGTCTTGCGGGATGGCGCTTCGCTGATCGTCTTATCGTTTCCCAGAGTGTTTTCGTTCTCCATCGTCGTCATCGTATTGTCTCAATTGCCGCGGTGATTCTTCGGATCGTTTCATCCTTCCCGAGTATGAACAAGATGTCGTACAAACCCGGGCCGACACCCATCCCAGATACAGCCAGCCTCAGAGGATGTATCAAATCTCCATTCTTGATTTTCAACGTCACGGCTGCCCGGTGAAGGGCTGCTTCGTAGTCTTCCTTCGTTGGATTTGCAAGCCGGGAAAACTCATCAACCAGTTCCCTCAATTCCGCCGGCGTTTCTTGCTTCCATCTCTTCTTCACCACATCCTGATCGTACTGATCCGGCGGGTGGAAGAAGTACGGACTCTTCTCCACGAGGTCCTTCGCGAACGTCACCCTCTCACGCATGGTGCTGATAACGCTCAGCAGATACCCGTCATCGAAATGCCTGCCAGCAAACGTCGACTGCTTCAATTGCGCTTTGAGCATGCTGAGGACTTCGGCATCGGGTTTCATTCGGAGGTGCTGGAAATTCAGCCAGTCGAGCTTTTCGATATTGAACACAGCGCCCGACTTCCCAACCCGCTCCAACGAGAACTCATTCACCAATTCTTCAAGGGAGAAGATCTCCCGCTCATCGCCGGGATTCCATCCGAGGAACGCCACGAAGTTCACGAGCGCCTCCTTCAGGTAGCCCTTCGTTCGGTAGTCCTCAACGGCAACATCCCCCTGCCGCTTGCTGAGCTTTGATTTGTCCGGATTCAGAAGCAGCGGCAGATGCGCGAACACCGGCAGGTCCCATCCAAAGTATTGATAAAGCAATACATGTTTCGGCGTGCTGGAAAGCCATTCCTCTCCGCGAATCACGTGCGACACTCCCATCAAGTGGTCATCAACAACGTTGGCAAGGTGATATGTCGGGTAGCCATCGGACTTGAGCAGAACCTGATCGTCGACGAGGTCGCTAGAGAACTCCACTCTTCCCCTGACAACATCATCGAACGCAATCGTGGTCGCATCGGGCACCTTCATCCTGACGACTGCAGGGAACCCACTGGCAAGCTTCTCTTGCACTTCCTGCGGCGAGAGCTTGAGCGCTCTTCGATCGTACTTCGGCGAGATGCGCATCTTCTCCTGTGTCTTGCGCATCTCTTCGAGCTCTTCGGGAGTGTCAAACGCATAGTATGCCTTCCCCATCTCCACCAGTTGCTTTGCATACTGCCGATAGAGTTGGATCCGTTCGGACTGGACGTATGGCCCCTTCGGGCCGCCCTTCACAGGCCCCTCGTCGTACTCCAGTCCCGCCCAGTGGAGAGTATCAATCAGGTTCTCGACTGCGCCTTCAACGTACCGGCTGCGGTCAGTGTCCTCGATACGAAGGATGAACGTGCCGTTGTTCTTCCGGGCAAAGAGATAGTTGTACAACGCCGTACGCAGGCCGCCGACATGGAGATAACCGGTCGGACTTGGGGCAAATCGGACTCTGACAGACACTGATATCTATTGCGGATGTTTTAGTGCTGAATGAAGCACGTTCAAAGTACAAAAAAAGGGTCTGACTTGCCACCGATTGAAGGTGACGGGACGATTGTGTACTTTTGTGTTGCAGTCCACCTCTTCTCCAGAAGGAGAACGCTCATGAAAACGATTCGCTTTGCTCTCCCGATCATACTGATCCTCACGCTCGTTGGCTGCGATGAGTTCCTTTTCATACTGCAAGGTGGCGGCGAGACCGGACCGATCACTGCCTATCCATTGGGAGTGGGCAACCGTTGGAGCTACACCCGAAACGTACGAAGTTATAACTTTCGTCCGCTGATCCCGACAGCTACCGATCCTCGAATCAACCTGTGGCTCTACTATGATGTTGAGGTTCTTGGTGAACGGAAACTGCCCCGCCAACCAGGTGCTGCGGGTGACACGATTGCAACTGCCGAACTCATGCAGATCGAGCGCGAGGGCATCCGCACATATCCTCCGACGTATCTCTATCTGAAGCAGGAGACAGATGGCTTGTACATGCACGGTTACACCGGAGGCACTCTCGGTGCACCAAAGCCCAATCGGGAAGGAGCGCGGGTGTACATGTTTGCAGGCCACTGCTTCCAGTCGGTGAACGATCTGCTTGCCTTTCTTACTGAGCCGTTTGGCGAAGACCAGCCTGATAGCCTCATGAGGGAGTATCCGCCGCTGAGGTCAATCTATTATCCATTGCAGGACGGCGTTCAATGGACATTCCGCCGGGAAAGTGGTTGGTGGCGGATCGATAAGAGGGTGGGGCCAATGCTCAGGCGATCGGTACTTGGACGCCAGGTACGGTATCACGAAGTCCGGTGGCTGTACGACTTGAACAACAACGGCCAATGGGATACTGACATCTCAATCATAGATCAGATCTCTGACAAGGGGCTGGTCAAACGGACGATCGAGGCGAAAGACATAGCCATGACAGACCCGAATGGTCTCGATCCGATCGCCAGGATCGATATCAAAGACGAGTTCAACATAACTCTGTTGAACGTGCATTGATATTTGCGCAGTAGGTTGGGCGCCCGCCTGCCAAAAATGTTCGACGATTGGCGGGCAGGTCTCGCCCGACCGATCGGCAAACTTGAGCACTACCGGTCCTGCCGCAGAATTGAGAAGTAGTCCCAGGAATCGTATATTACTCCAGTCTCGTTCTCTCTCATACAACACATTCGCATCCGTCCATGAGCACGCAAGAGAAATCCAAAGAACAGAAACTCGCTGAGTTTGAAGCCCGCATCAACCGAGGTGAAAAGGTGGAGCCTGGCGATTGGATGCCGGAGGAGTATCGCAAGACCCTCATCCGCATGATCGGTCAGCATGCGCACAGTGAGATTGTAGGACAACTGCCGGAAGGCAAATGGATTCCATACGCGCCAGGGTTCAGGCGAAAGCTAACGCTCGTGGCCAAGGTACAGGACGAAGCCGGCCATGGACAGTTACTCTACCGAGCTGCGGAGACATTGGGAAAGCCGCGTGAGGAAATGCTTGAGGAACTCCTCGCTGGAAAGGCGAAGTATGCGAATGTGTTTAACTATCCAACACCGACATGGGCCGACGTCGGTGTAATCGGCTGGCTCGTTGACACCGCCGCAGTCATCAACCAGACGATGCTCGCACAGACCTCCTACGGCCCGTATGCGAGAGCGATGAAGCGCATCTGCTACGAAGAGTCATTCCATATCAAGCAGGGATACGACGCGGCTGTCGCGCTTGCGAAAGGGACACCTGAGCAGCGTGCAATGGTGCAAGACTCAGTCAACCGTTGGTGGTATCCAACGCTGATGATGTCCGGCCCGCCTGAATCGATGTCCGTTCACACCTCACTTTCAATGAGATGGAAGATCAAAACGAAATCAAACGAGCAGGTCCGACAGGAATTCGTCGACCTCATTGTTCCGCAGATCCGTGCTCTTGGTCTCGATGTGCCTGACAAGGATTGCCACTTCGACAAGTCCACCGATCACTGGCACTACACACAACCGGACTGGGAAGAGCTGAAGCGTGTGGTGAACGGCGACGGGCCTATGAACAAGGAACGTCTGGCTGTACGTCGCAAAGCGCATGAGGATGGACGCTGGGTTCGTGAAGCGCTGGCTGCGAAAGG
>CAYHRX010000031.1:0-13721 GCA_964359075.1 uncultured Chitinophagales bacterium | reverse complement strand
AACTGTTTGACGACGGCCTTCATGGAGACGGCGACCCCAACGATGGCATCTTCGCCAATTCCGTAACACAAGTGAGACTCGCTGAGCCGCTGTACCTCAGCGCCCTTGTTACGGATAGTCTTTCACGAACATTCACGTGGGAACGCATCTATGACCGCATTACGACCGCGGGACGAATCGTATTGAGAAGCTGGCGGATCTTCTCCGATAACATCTATAATGATGGCCAGGCTAACCCCGGCGAGAATATCCGATACGGTTTTACAACGATAAACGCAATGACTGGCGCGGTCCTTCGATTCCGCATCGCGCCAGACCGCGAACCGGAAGGCAAGACCCGACTGATCGCTTCGTTTGCAGCCGGAGGCATTGATTCAATGATCTATGCCCCCTCTAACGCTGCCAGCTACTTCTCCCTTGACATTCCCTCATCCTATGCCGACTCAGTGCTGAACCTCGTTGTATCGTTCTCCGACTCCCTTTCAAATCTATGGCTCGACACAGTTAGAATTCGTGTCTACCAGCTACCTGCACCCGTTCGCCGCGCAGAGATCAGCCATCCGACTGGTTCAGCATCGGGTGACTTCCAGATACTGGTTGTCAACCCGGCCGCTGTCAGGAATCACCTGTATGCAATCTATGGCGTCAACACGCTTGACAACGGGGGCGTGCTTGGCTTTACCCTCAAGGACTCAACAGATGGACGTTTGTTGCTTGCAAACCAGCCGTTTCCTGATTCGCTTGGACACTACTCACCCGTGGTTGAGGGCTTCAAAGTCCTGCGCGGCTCCATTGAGACTGTGTGGGGATGGAGGAGTTGGTCTGTACCGCAAGGCAACCAGGTGTGGACCACCCAAGGCGCAACCGGTTTGAACCTGGAGGGATTCAGCGGGGCAATAGGAACGGGATACTACAAATGGTTCAGCAGATCGTCCTCGCCTCCATATCGATTGCGTGATGTTCTGATCAAGTTCGCCGAAACCGACACATCCGGCAATCCAATAAATCCAAACGATACGACAGTCTCTTATGCCTACCGGTATCTTCGCCTTGCGAATCAGCCACCAGCTCGTCCTGAGTTTGCGCCGTACATTGTCCATCCCGACACCGGTTTTGCATATCAGGATTTTCGGCGTTCAGTTCCTTTTGCAGCTTACGATATGAACAGCATACAACCTCGGAGACTTGCCGTTGGACATCTTGAGAACAACGTCTTGAACGGAATCGTAGATGGCAAGTACTGGCCAAGGAGGGGTGGTGTGTTTGGCATGTATAACAACACAAGTCTGATTGGCCCTCGCGAGTGGTTCTTCATATTCGATCATCCGTACAGCCTTGTTGCGGAGTCGATGTTCCAGGCAGACATTGAGCATGACACGCTCCCACTCATGTGGTGGGGTACACCGGCACGCAACGGGGATATCGTCTTCCGGTCTGTTGATCAGTTCAGAATCAATGCAAGGTTCCCTTATACGTCCCAAGATGTCTGGACCTTCAATCCCACCATCCTGGTCAATGTTGAAGAGCAGACGCATCCATCTGAGTTTGTACTGTTCCAGAACTATCCGAACCCGTTCAATCCGAGTACAACAATCACGTATGCTTTGCCACATGCCTCGAGGGTAGAGCTCGAGGTCTACAACATACTCGGTCAGCGGGTTGTGTCATTGGTGAACGAAGACCAGGACGCCGGAAGTCATGTGGTAATCTGGTACGGTCACAATGCAAAGGGAGCGCGGGTGGCTTCGGGGGTCTACTTCTATCGACTGACTGCCGGTTCGTTTACGGATGTGAAAAAGCTTGTGCTGTTGAAGTAACACGACTTGAACTCCGGAGGCGCATGCAAACGCGTGTGCCTCCTGCTGTTGTGTAAAGGAGGATGCTATGAAAACTCATGTCAGGTTCCTTTTCATCACATGCCTGATTCTCCCGCAATCGCATCTCCTTACTGCGAGAGAGGTTTTGACGAGAACGACTTCAGCTGAAACAACCTGGACGGTCCAACCGAGCGGCACAACTGCAAACCTATATGCCGTTGATGCTGTCAGCCGGAATGTTGCCTGGGCAGCAGGGGCAAATGGCGTCGTACTTAGGACGACGAACGAAGGCGCTGCATGGTTGGATGCTCATATCTCCGGTGGGGATGTTGTGACTGTCGCCGGTCTGGACGAGAACAACGCGATCGTCGGCACCGTTAGCGCTTCTGGCTCCAGGATATGGAAGACAACGAACGCAGGTCTAACTTGGGTGGCAAGGGACAGCGGGAGGCAATACTACAACCTACAAATGGTGACCAGCACGGTCGGCTACTGTGCTGCCGGCCATGTCCTCGGTGGGGAACTCATCAAAACAACAGATGGTGGAGATACGTGGAGAAGCGTATTGGTTCCAGGGGCAATTCTTGACATGTTCTGGTACGATACAGGACGCGGCTGGTGTCTGTTGAGCAACAACGTCGTCTTTCGAACAACCAACGGCGGGGCCACATGGCAATTCTCCTTAACTACCTTGCCAGCGATCTTCTCTCTGCATTTCAACTCTCCACAATTGGGCCTTGTCGGATCCCAAACCGGCTCGATGAATCGCTCAACCGATGGTGGAGTTACTTGGACTACAGGACCAGCCGCGATCCCCGGGGCTGTTCTCTCGATGACGGGTGTGCCCGGCACACAGGAGTTCTGGGCGCCGGCCAACACCAATGTGTACTACACTTCCAACGCCGGCAACAATTGGACAACATCTCCACCAAACGGACGGATTGGTTTGACCTCAGTCGCCGATATCTCAATGGTCACCGAAGGCGTCAGTGTTTTTGGATGGGCAGTTGGTGTAAATGGCGGTATCGCTCACTACAGAAGAATCACAACGGCTGTCCATGACGACAGAGAGTTCCCAACAGAATTCCACCTCGCACAGAACTATCCGAACCCGTTCAATCCGACAACCAAAATAAAATACTCCCTCCCCTCACTGAGTTCTAACCAAGCCAAGGGGAGGGTTGGGGAGGGGTCGCATGTTGTGCTGAAGGTCTATGATGTCCTTGCCCGTGAAGTAGCAACGCTGGTAAATGAAGAGAAGTTGCCGGGAACGTACTCGGTCACGTGGGACCCGTCCCAACAAGTCGGAATTGCGAGTGGTGTCTACTTCTACCGACTGACCGTCTCTGGTTTTGCTGCGACAAGGAAACTCATTTTGCAGAAGTAGTTTGAGGAGGTGACTATGAAAGCAGCTTTCTTAGCAATGATGTGGATGTTCGGAACAACCATGGTTCAAGCTCAAGTGGACACGCTGGTAGATGTCTTTCCTTTGGCAACCGGGAATCAGTGGACCTATCGGTATTACACTACGTACGGACAGAACGCGTTAACATTCCGCGACGAATCTGACTCCGGACTAGCGACATACGCTGTCATCGGTAGGATTGCCGCTCCGGATTCCACCCGCTGGCTCCTCATGCGATATCGAGATGTGCGTCATCGTCAACTCCTCATCCCGCCTGGCCGCGACTCGACGTATCAAATTCGGGATACGCTGGCTTTTGAATTGATTGAGCGAAGCCAGGGAGGACATCAGCTCTACCGCCAGGCGCTTGATCTGCTTGACGTCCTTCCCTTTACCCTGGAGCATACAGACACAACAGCGATCTATCGGTATAGAAACATAGGCAAGATGGATACAGTCAGGTTCATGTCCAGACGTCAGGGTTCTCTAGCCTACCGAAGCTTGTTCACGTTTTCGAGAAGGCTCGGGCTCGTACGATATGAGTATGATCTGGGAGTCATCGACCTTTGGGCGACGGCTGATCATTTTCTTCTGAACTCCCCAATTGTATCGGTCAGTACAGTGGAAACCCCATCAGGTTTCTCGCTCTCCCAAAACTATCCCAACCCGTTCAACCCGACAACCACGATTCGATACTCCCTCCCCTCACAGAGTTCTAATCAAGCCAAGGGGAGGGCCAGGGAGGGGTCGCATGTTGTGCTAAAGGTGTACGATGTCCTTGGCCGTGAAGTCGCAACACTGGTAAACGGGGTTGAAGAGCCAGGGTACAAGACTGTGCAGTGGAACGCCCGCCTGCGTCCCGACGGAGGCGGTCGGACCTCCGGCGGACAGGCAAGCCAGTTGCCGAGTGGCGTATACTTCTACCAGCCCAAAGCCGGTGAGTTCACTCAGACAAAAAAAATGATCCTCCTACGATAGGGCATTGCTGTAAGAACTCTGTCGGCAAACCGTCAGGTCTGAAACACATTCCATCTTCGGGGGAAGGCATGGCAAGCAGAAGAAAGCAGAAAACAAAAGGACAATGTTTGGGCGATCGTCGTTGTCCGTTGCTTAATTTTCGACCACCACTTGTTGCTTGCCATATTCTCATCTCACTCTGCTCGACCTTTCTCATCCTTACCAAATCAGATCTTGCATCCGCGCAAAACGTTGCATGGCTGCCCACAAATGGTCCGGGGGCAGGCGCCATTCTCTGTCTTGCCATGAACATGCAAGGCGATCTGTTTGCGGGTACTGCCAGCGATGGAGTGTTCCGATCGACTGACAGTGGCATGACATGGTTGCGCGCATCCAATGGTCTGCCGACGACAGAATTCTTTTCACTCACAACCACGATGTCTGGATACATTTTTGTCGGTACGTGGGAGCGTGGGTTGTATCGCTCATCAAACAACGGCGAGCAATGGAGCCCTGTGAACATTGGCTTGCTAAATCCTACAGTAAGATCGTTGGCCGTGAACCCAACGAACGGCGCGGTCTTCGCCGGGACTATGGGAGACGGACTGTACAGATCGACTGACAACGGCGATCACTGGGTGCGAGTTCTCAGATACGATCCTTATCCGTATACGCAGGTCCAATCGGTGCTGGTCACAGCTCGGGGGTACGTCTTTGCAGGGACTGTTGAAGGTGGACTCTTCCGCTCAACAAATAACGGTCAGAGTTGGACTCGGCTTCAGCAGCGTGCTTCTGTGTGTGTCGCAGCAAATCAATCAGGTGTAGTGTATGCAGGTGGTAGCGGTCTCTACCGTTCGACGAATGATGGCACATCGTGGACAAGGATAGATTCCGCTTTCGTGTCCAGTGCCATCATGGCTGTGGCCGCTGGACCCGACAACTACATTGCGGCAGGATGCTTCCAGGGTGGCGTGTATTGTTCAACCGATGGTGGTGTCCAATGGAGTCATGGCACCAATGGGATGACAAACACCAGCATGCTCTCTCTGCAACTGAGTGGTCGAACCCTCTTTGCTGGGACGTGGGGAGGTCTGTTTCGGGCAAGCGACAGTTGTCTCACCTGGACGCAGACTGGTCTGCCGAATGCGCGAGTCTACTCGCTTCTGGCAGATGGCTCCGGATCTCTCTTGGCAGGGACAGGAAGATATGGGATCTATCGGTCCATCAACGACTCAACCAGTTGGGCTTGGAGATCTCTTTTGAACAGAGACATCTTGTCGCTCGCGATGGGCCAAACAGGGAGACTCTACGCAGGCATCGCAGAAGGTGGAGTCTACTTCTCCACAGATGGCGGTTCGGCTTGGTATTACGCGGGAGTTCCAAGCCGATTTCCTCGCGTAATTGTCTTAAAGCAGTCGAATGGATTCCTGTTCTCGGGCGCTGACTCGGACGGTGTCTTCCGTTCAACTGACCGCGGTTGGGAGTGGGTGCAGGTGAACAGCGGCTTGGGAAATACCGACGCAAGATCACTCATCGTGGCTTCTTCAGGGGATCTTCTGCTTGGGACTCGAGTTGGGATCTACTATTCTTCCAACGATGGAGGAAACTGGAACCAAGCAAGCGTGGTAGGAACAGACCTTGATGTCCGATGTATCACTGAGGCAATGTCGGGAATGTTCTTGGCTGGCACTGCCGGTGGTCGAATCTTGCGATCCACTAGTGATGGAAGAGACTGGACTGATGCAGCAGGTAATGTGACAACCCACGCGGTTTCTTCTCTTCTAGGCATCTCGAATCGACTCATCCTATTGGGGACACTTGGCGACGGCATTTTCTCTTCAAGTGATAGTGGACGTTCATGGTACCAAGCAAATGAAGGCCTCACGAATCTCTCGGTTCGTACTCTGGCATTTGGTGTCAACGGTTCTGTGCTTGCCGGAACCGACAGCAGTGGAGTATTTCGCACAAGGCAGCCATTGACTTCCGCCAACGAAGATGGAACACCGAAGAGCATGTCCTTCTCCCTGTTGCAGAACTATCCCAACCCATTCAACTCAGCGACGCGAATTGGATATATGCTACTTCATAGGTCAAAGCTGTCGTTGAAGGTATACAATGTCCTTGGTCAGGTGGTCAACACCCTATTCGAAGGACAGCAGGAAGCGGGGTATCATGAGGCAAGCTGGGATGGCAGAAACTCAGCCGGAGTTCTTCTTAGCAGCGGTGTATGCTACTATCGTATAGAGGTCGTCTCGAACAGCGGCAAAGCTCACAGCAGTATCAAGAAAGCAATTCTCCTCAAGTGAGGTAGCGAATGACAGCACTCTCTCCACTTATGCTAGTCGAAGGTCTTATTCTTACTTCGTCCTTGCTCGCACAGGACGCAGTAACATCTCCAGAACTGACAGTCGACCATTTGAGATCCCAACAACGCATCAACGGACGCTTCGAGCGGCGGGTCCGTCCCGATCATCGATTTCAACCGAGACATGACCGTTTCGAACACGAGCGTCGACTAGACTTGGAGGAGGCAGCGAAAAGAGCAATTCCCCCCATAACGGTTCCAGTGTTGGAAACCGATTCCCTGAACACCGAGTGGACTAGGTTCTATGCGTCAGCAGCCTCAGATGCAAATGATGGGGCAACTGACATCGCCGTTGATGATTCGGGATTTGTCTATGTCACAGGTGGCAGCTCGCAACTCCCGTTCGGTCAAGACTTCATCACCATCAAATACTCTTCCTCCGGTGCGGTAGTATGGCTTGCGCGATTCGACGGTGGAACAAACGGACAGGACTTTACCAAGGCGATTGCAATTGATCGTTTCCACAATGTCTATGTCACAGGAAGAAGCGCCCTGAACGCCTCCGAGTATGATTACGCAACTTTGAAATACAATGCCGCTGGAGTTCAACAATGGGTAGCCCGCCATAGTGGCCAGCCTCGATTATTCACTGAACCGCGCGACATCGCGGTCGACAGTGCGGGAAATGTCTATGTCACCGGCTCAAGTCGAGTGACGTACGACGTCTCTCACTACGTGACGATCAAGTACGACTCGCTCGGCCACGAGCTTTGGGTTGCACGGTATACCGGACAGGCATCTGGATATAATGAAGCTGCGGCTGTAAGTGTCGACGGGGTTGGCAGCGTCTACGTCACTGGTAGTAGTTCGGTCATCAACGTAGGCTCCGCGTTTGCTACGGTCAAGTATAACTCAATTGGGGTGGAACAGTGGGTAGCAAGATACACGGGCCCGGGCAGCTCATCCGCCGGGGCGTCTGCACTCGTGCTCGATGATTCAGCGAACGTGCTCGTCACCGGATATAGCTATGGGATAGGGACGTCGTCGGACTTTACAACAATCAAGTACGACTCGTCGGGTAATCAGAGATGGACTGCGCGGTACGATGGTGGAAGGTCCAATAGCGATCAAGCCACCTCCATTGCCGTTGACAACGATGGAAATGTCCACGTCGCCGGAGCCAGTATCGGTGGGCCGCCTATCACCAACGATATTGCGACCATCAAGTATGATGCGAACGGAGTACAACGATGGGTGGTACGGTACAACGGACCGGGCAACTCATACGACTGGCCTCGTCGCGTGGCGCCAGATCGCTTGCAAAATGTCTATGTAACAGGAACAAGTGTTGGAGTCAACACGACTTACGATTATGCCACAGTGAAGTACGACTCGGGCGGTGCGCAGCAGTGGGTTATGCGCTACAATGGCACAGGGAACTGCGGAGATGAGGCGTATGCATTGGCCATTAGCAATTCAGGAGATGTCTTTGTAACCGGAAGCGCTTGCAGCGAGGGAATAAACTATGACTATGCTACGGTGAAGTACAATTCCGCAGGCATCCAGCAATGGGTTGCACACTACGACGGTCCCGGCCAGTCCTACGAAATGGTCTCCGACATGACCGCAGACAGCGCTGGGAACGTCTACCTCACCGGTGGCAGCTCAAGTTCCCGGAATGGCTACGACTTTCTGACCGTAAAATACAATACCGCTGGCGACCAGTTGTGGGCAACGCGCTATGACAATCGCCGACACACTGACGATTTTCCCAATGCGATCGCTGTTGACGCAAGCGGGAATGTTTACATCACAGGAGAAAGCTACGATCCGGTCACACACTACGACATAGCCACAGTCAAATACAATTCGTCCGGTGTTCGGCAATGGGCTGTGATGTACGAGGGTGGAACTACAAGCAATGAAGAAGGGATTGCAGTCACGGTGGACAGGTTGGGTAACGTCTATGTCACGGGCCACAACTATGGGTCTGCCAATCCCGAGAATTACATCACCATCAAATACAACCCGGCTGGGATAGAGCAATGGGTCGTCCGGTACAACGGCTCTGGAATCTCAGGCAGTACTCCGAGAGCGATCACCGCTGATGATTCCGGAAACGTGTACGTAACCGGCAGCAGTCAGGGGCAGGGCACCAACAGTGATATTGCAACAGTCAAGTACAATTCATCAGGGACACAATTGTGGGTTGCTCGCTACAACGGATCGGGCAATCAGCACGACTACGGTCTGGCCCTTCGACTCGATTCTCAAGGAAATGTGTATGTTGCAGGCTCAAGCGCAATCGCAGATAGCTTGATAGACTGTGTGGTGATAAAGTACAACTCTGGTGGAAGCCAGCAGTGGGCATCAAGGTACAATGCACCAGGAAATTCGGCTGACTGGGCAACAGGTCTTGCTGTCAGCGGACCGGGGAATGTATACATTACCGGGACGAGTGAAACCTCGGCTACGGGCGCCGACTACATCACGGTGAAGTACGACGCAGACGGTGTGCAGCTATGGGTTCAACGCTACGGTGGACCAAATAACAGCTACGACGACGCCCAAGGTTTGGTGCTTGATCGAACGGAGAACGTGTATGTGACCGGATCGACGGGCCGATATACTACGACCATAATGTACAATGTGTCCGGAACGCAAGTTGGAATTGCACGTCATCAAGCTCCTGCGGGCGGGGTAAGTAGTGCAACGGGGATCGCTGCCGATGCTTCCGGAAATGTCTACATGGCTGGTACCACTGCATGCTACAACTACAGCTGGAGAATCTACTCGGCAACAAAATACAGGCAGAACATCGTTTGGGTGAAGGAAAAGAGCTCCGAGTTGCCTTCTCAGTTCCAGCTCTCCCAAAACTATCCGAACCCGTTCAACCCGACAACCACGATTCGATACTCCCTCCCCTCACAGAGTTCTAACCAAGCGGATGGGAGGGACGGCCTGCCTGCCGCCGTGCCTGCCGGCAGGCAGGGACAGGCAGGGGAGGGGTCGCACGTTACGCTGAGAGTCTACAACTTACCTGGCCGTGAAGTAGCAACGCTGGTCAACGAGGAAAAGCCTCCCGGCACGTACTCGGTCACGTGGGATGCAAGTGGCTTTGCTTCAGGTGTTTATTTCTACAGACTCAATGCAGGCAACTACTTTGCAGTGAAGAGAATGCTGTTACTGAAATAGAAAGGCACCAAACATGAAAGCTCTAATTGTGGAAGTGTCGGTCGCCATCATGCTTGTCAACTTGATGTCAGCATCTGCTCAGATTCAGTACAATGTCTGGGTGCCCACAAACGGGCCGCTTGGCGGAGACGTGAGACATGTTACCGTCTACCCATCGGATCCAAACAGAATACTCGCGAACACTCAGAACGGTCTCTTCCTCACTACGAACGGCGGTGGAAGATGGACAAGTGTGGGTCAATCCGTTCCGTCCGTACGGGCGATCCTCATAGCCCCAACCAATCCCAACAACATCTTCCTTGCAACTGAATCCGGCGTCTTTCTTTCAACGAATGACGGAACAACCTGGGGTGCCATCTCAGGCATCCGTCTTCACTCCCTTGTTGCGGGTCCACAAATCAGTCTCTGGCTCTATGGTGGTGGAGATAGTGGCCGGGTGTACGTAAGTTCCGACCGCGGCATGACCTGGCAATTGCATAACACGCACTCGCAATGGAGCGTAACAGCGCTGGCTATCCATCCATCCAACCCCAACCTGATCTACGCTGGAACAACCGGCGACTTTGACTTCCCGGGTGACGGGGTATTCAGATCAACCGACGGAGGAACTTCATGGAGCAACACTGCTCTCCCTGACAAAAGCATCAGCTCCCTGGTGATCGATCCATCAAATCCTTCCGTCTCATATGCCGGCACAAGGGCCGGGGGAATGTATCCCGGAAGTGGCGTCTTCAAGTCCACCAACAGCGGCAGCAACTGGCTCAGTGTTGGCGTCGGGATGCCAGCCGACTCATCCGTTCGGGCACTTCTCTTAAACCCGCTCCTTCCCCTGCAAGTATATGCAGCCCTTGAGTTCGATGGCCTTTACAAAACCGAAAACGGGGGAGCGAGTTGGTTCCATGTCAACGCAAACCTCGATGAAGGCTACGTAGAATGCCTGGCGAGTGCACCTTCAGATGTGCAGCGCGTATTCATTGGCAGTCAGTTCGGCCTCTTGAAAGGGAGCTTCTCGTCGAGTGAGTTGGAACTGATTGGTGTGTATCCGGTCTCCATCAGCTCTGTGGCCGTTGATCCCCGGAACTGCAACCAAGCGTATGCAATTGGGCGAGGTCTGTTCAAGACTACCGATTTCGGTGAGTCATGGAAACTCATCAACAAAGGTGTATGGGGTGGCGAAGCCATTGCCTTAGATCTGTTGAATCCGAATGTGTTGTATGCGGGTGACTATAGCCCCTTCGGTGCAGTGTACAAGTCAACCAATGGTGGTTTGCAGTGGTCGGCAACGTCTCTCACCAACGTCGCCATCAATGACATTGAAGTGGATCCGATAACTCCTAGAATCGTATACGCGGGAGGGTTGATGGATCCCCATGTTGGTGGCATGTTCCGGACAACAAATGGCGGCACAGCCTGGGATACTTTACGCAACGGTCTCGGGAACGCATACATCACGGCCATTGCCACGAATCCCGTGAAGCCCTCAACACTGTATGTTGGGACTATGAACAGCGGCGTCCTGAAGTCGACGAATGGCGGTACTTCCTGGTTTCAAGTCAACCAAGGGTTACCCCAATCCCTGGGTTACCTTGGCGATCTGGCTGTCGATCCATCACATCCCGACACAGCGTACGCTGGTATCCAGGGTGTATACAGAACGTTCAACGGCGGGAGTTCCTGGGACAGCATCACTGCCGGCCTTACAGACCGAGACGTAAGGGCTCTTGCTGTTGACGACCAGCGAACCGAGTGGCTTTTTGCGGGAACCTGGAACGGCGGCGCTTTCCGGAGCTTTGATGGGGGTGGACACTGGGCTCAGATGAACAACGGTTCGAATGTACAGAGAATCACAAGCCTGTCGCTCTGCTCACAGCGTGTTATGTATGCGGGAACAGGGAGAGATGGCGTGTGGAGATACAATTTCTTGATCTGCTCTGTGGACGAAAACCCCGCAAACCCAACGCGCTTCGCTTTGCTGCAGAACTACCCCAACCCGTTCAACCCAAGTACGGATGTCGGATTTCGGATTTCTGATTTTGGATTTGTGTCGCTCAAAATATACGATGTGTTGGGCCGTGAAGTAGCAACATTGGTGAATGAAGAAAAGCCGCCGGGAACATATGAAGTGACATTCGATGCAAGCAGCTTTTCGAGCGGCGTGTACTTCTATCGCTTGTCCGCCGGCGGAGTTGTTCAGACGAAGAAGTTGCTACTCTTACGATAAGCAAGACAGGAGGAACGCTATGAAGTCATTCACAATTTTTCTTGTGCTCTCTGCTGCAGCCACAGTGATTGGGTCCGCCGGCGGCAAGCAGACGACAACCGTTGGCACATACACAACACTCAGCGGGTTCTATGACTATCAGATCAACGGCGGGGCGTGCAAGTACATTGCGTATAACCCCAGGTCACGAGCACTTCATGTTGTGTACATGTCCGACCCGGACTCAGGGGTTCCTGGGAACCCCAACCGAGGGACGTACTATGCCTACAGCACAAACCATGGACTCACGTGGAACAACTTCCTAAATCTGAGAGTCCCGTCGAGGCGATCTGGGTACCCTTCACTTGATGTTTGCTGCACCCCATTCGGTTGTTGCGCTTTCATAACCAACCACAATGACTTTGGTCTTGGCCTTAGAGCGATGGTATACACTGATTGCCCGGAGGGTGGGGGCGCATTCGCTGAATTCCCACCACCATCACTGTTCGAGTCGCTCCAATGGCCACAAGTTACCTGTCTTTCAAATGGAGGAGTGATAGTCACCGCCACAGGTTCGGTCAACGGAATCCCAGGCACGTATGTAAAACGGATTGACACTTTGAGTAGTTGGATTAGGCTTAGTTCAACAAGCTCTGGCGGTAGACATGTCGGTGCGTCAACTCGTGGAAGCCGAGTGGGAGTTCTCATCAACGAAGTGCAGAACGGCGTCTTTTTGTTCGAGTCAACTAATTACGGTCTCACGTGGCCCACAACACCGCTGACAGTCCATCCACCGCAGCGAATTGTTGGCACTGATACCTTTCAGGCGTGGGTGGGTGCAGACCTCGCCTACCTTGGCGAGACACCTGTTGCTGCCATCAGTGAGTGGATGGTGAATTCCAACGCGCCGACGGACAGCGCGCAGATAGTCTTCTGGAGTGCGGCAACCGGCCTCGTGGTCGCTGCCGACAAACGCAACACGTCCGGCGTAGTCCCGAGAATGAACAGGGCGCAGGTCAACCACACGACGCTCGGCTATCCTTGCATCGCATTGGCTGGGCCATACATTGCAATCGTCTATCAGGCATTCTTGCCGGAGACATCGGCCACGGGATTTAACTACAGCGACATCTTCTACACGAGGTCTGTCAATGGAACGTACTGGTTTCCTCCCGACAATCTAACTCAGACCCCCTATTTGGATGAGAGGTACCCATGTGTATCCCGATGGAACGACACAATAGGCCCGTACTTCATCTACATGGTCTGGCAGGAAGACACGCAGCCCGGCTCTGCAGCGTTCAACGATGGTGCACCTATTTCGAGAGCAAGTCAGAAGTTCTACCGTCTGCCACTGCTGATTGACGGCGTCACTGAGGAAAGAACACTTCCAACAGAGCTTCGTCTCGAACAGAACTACCCTAACCCCTTCAACCCTTCAACCAAGATAGCCTTTACCCTCCCCTCTCTGAGCACAAGAATCGCCGAGGGGAGGGAAAGGGAGGGGTCGCACGTGACATTGAGGGTGTATGACCTGCTTGGCCGTGAAGTCGCAACGCTTGTGAATGAAGAAAAGCCGCCGGGAACGTACGAAGCTACATGGGACGCCCGCCTGCGTCCTGCAGATTCCGGTGGGCAGGCCAGCAATGTCGCGGGCGGTGTGTATTTCTATCGGCTCGTGGCAGGAGGCCTCGTGAGCACGAAGAGGATGGTTCTGTTGAAATGAAAACTCCCGTCGAGTGTAACGGGAGTTCTCTGAGATGCGGGGGGGGGTCCTTCAGTGCAGCAGCAGCATCTTCCTCGACAGCATTCGAGTCCCTACAATCAGACGGGACACATAGA
>CAYHRX010000030.1:0-13788 GCA_964359075.1 uncultured Chitinophagales bacterium | reverse complement strand
CTTGCCGCATCATTGCGCGGTACTTGTCGATGAACTCCCTCACCTGATATGTTGCAGCTTTCGGTGTGGGGATCTCCCGTGTCAGCTCACGGCCTTCGGCAAGCCACTTCTTGCGTCCGCCGTTCATCATCCGGACATCCTGGTGTCCGTACATCTTGAGTTGCCACAGAGCCCAAGCGGCGAACCAGTTATTGTTATCACCGTAGAGGATGATGCTGGTGTCGTTAGAGATGCCGCTGCTGCCGAGCAGGTTCTCCAGATTTGTCTTGCTGATGATGTCTCGTCGAACGGTGTCGCAAAGTTGGGTTTGCCAATTCCAGGCGATTGCACCGGGGATGTGGCCTTCGTTGTATGCCGCTGTATCGACATCAACCTCCACAACGGCGAGATTGGGATCCCGCTTGTTGTCGTCAACCCATTGGGTGGTGACGAGCGTTTGGGACTGAGCATAGTTCTTCATACCTAACCTCCGCTATTTGTTGGTGGGAAACGTGGACTGGGTTCATGCCACTGTCTTGATGTTTGCTCACAGCGCGTTTGCTGAATCGCCGCAGGTACGACACCTCTGCAATCGCCGCTGCTTGGCAGTGAGCGGTTAGTCGGTATGTCAAATAGCGGCGTACGGCAGAAGCGGCGAGTGGCGATCCGCATCGCCTTCGCCCTTCAATCGCGAAACGGGCGGTCGCCTATCTCTGGCCAAATGTAAGATAGTTCCACGAGTTTAGCAACTCCTTGCATGTTGCACCCATTCTTCATTATATTCCTATGGCTCTCAATAGAACCCCACTGTTCTTCCCACTCTAGAAAATCCCAAGCAAAACCAATTGAAGGATTAGCGATGTCGACAATAGGAACCGGTTTCTTTGAAGATGTAACCCGAAACTTTGACAAGGCAGCAGTTCATCTCAATCATCCTAAAGGCTTACTAGACCAAATCAAGTCGTGCAACAGCGTCTATCATTTCACATTCCCGGTCCACACAGAGGATGGGTATGAGGTAATTCACGCGTGGCGCGTTGAGCATAGTCATCACAAGCTTCCAACCAAGGGCGGCATCCGCTACAGTGAGGACGTGAATGAGGATGAGGTGATGGCACTTGCGGCGCTGATGACATATAAATGTGCGGTGGTTGATGTCCCGTTCGGTGGCGGCAAAGGAGGAATCAAGATCAATCCCAAGAACTACTCGGTTGATGAGCTCCAACGCATTACCCGTCGGTATACAGCAGAACTCGTGAAGAAGAACTTCATCGGGCCTGGCATTGACGTGCCAGCACCTGACTACGGAACCGGTCCTCGTGAGATGGCGTGGATTGCCGACACCTATGCGGCGCTGAACCCAGGTCAGATCGACTCACTCGGTTGCGTAACTGGCAAGCCCGTGAGTCAGGGAGGAATTCGTGGCCGCACTGAGGCGACTGGCCGTGGGGTGTTCTTTGCAGTGCGCGAAGCATGCAGTACTGCGGAAGACATGGAAGCTCTCGGACTCACAACCGGGCTCCAAGGCAAGCGAGTTGTTGTGCAGGGAATGGGTAACGTGGGTTACTACGCCGCCAAGTTTCTGCAGGAAGGTGGATGCACAATTGTCGGACTTGCCGAGTACGAAGGCGCCATCTACAATCCCAAAGGACTGAATGTTGATGCAGTGCTGAAGCATCGGAAAGAAGCACGCTCGATCCTGAACTTCCCCGGCGCACAGAACATCCTAAAGACAGCCGATGCTCTTGAACTTGAGTGCGACATCCTCGTTCCGGCAGCTCTGGAAAAACAGATCCACGCCGACAATGCATCCCGCATCAAGGCAAAGATCATTGCTGAAGGCGCCAACGGCCCGACAACCCCCGAAGCCGAAGAGATACTGGTGAAGAAAGGCGTCATGGTCATCCCCGACATGTATGCGAACGCCGGCGGGGTGACCGTGTCATACTTCGAATGGCTGAAGAACCTTCAACATGTGCGCATGGGACGCATGGGCAAGCGCTACATGGAGTCATCCACGGGTCAACTGGTGAGTACAATCGAGCGGGTCACAGGCAAATCACTTACCACTGAGGAGAAGGAGGCACTTACGCATGGGCCGGACGAGGTCGACCTTGTGAACTCCGGCCTCGAGGACACGATGATCAACGCCTACCACGAGATCAGAAACGTCTGGAAGAACAGGCAAGGCATCGACTTGAGGACGGCAGCATTCATCAACTCGATCAACAAGATTGCGACGTCGTACATGGAACTTGGGATATTCCCATAATCACTATGCATCAAAGGAGATCTTACTATGTACATGCCAAGTTATGTTAGTAGTCTCATTGCACAGATAAAAGCAAAGAACCCCGCCGAGCCGGAATTCCACCAGGCCGTGCAGGAGGTTGTCGAGTCACTTGCACTGGTTCTGGACCGCTATCCGGAGTACCGAGCTGGACGGATTCTTGAGAGAATCATTGAACCCGAACGCGTCATCATGTTCCGCGTTCCGTGGCTGGACGACCAAGGGGAAATCCACGTCAACCGCGGCTTCCGCATCGAAATGAACAGTGCCATCGGTCCATACAAGGGCGGCTTGCGCTTCCACCCGTCTGTTAACCTCGGCATTCTCAAATTCCTCGCCTTCGAGCAAGTTTTCAAGAACAGTCTCACCACATTGCCCATGGGCGGCGGCAAAGGCGGCTCCGATTTCGATCCCAAAGGAAAGAGCGACAATGAAGTGATGCGCTTCTGCCAGAGCTTCATGACTGAGCTCTTCCGCCACATCGGTCCGGATACAGATGTACCCGCTGGTGACATCGGCGTTGGTGGTCGTGAGATCGGCTTCCTGTTCGGACAGTACAAACGGCTGAAGAATGAATTCACCGGAGTGCTGACCGGTAAGGGATTGAATTGGGGTGGCTCACTCATTCGCCCGGAAGCGACCGGATACGGCGCCGTGTACTTCGCCGCAGAAATGCTTTCGACGAGAGGCCAGACACTGGAAGGAAAGAAGTGCCTCGTCTCCGGCAGCGGCAACGTTGCGCAATACACCGTCGAGAAGATCAACCGGCTTGGCGGCAAGGCGATCACACTCTCCGACTCCACCGGCTACATCTATGACGAAGCGGGAATTGATGAGAAGAAGCTCGCCTTTGTGATGGAGTTGAAGAATGTGAAACGCGGGAGGATCAAGGAGTACGCTGATGAGTTCAAGGGCGTCGTGTACTCGCCGATTGACCCGTCAATGGATTTCAATCCTCTCTGGAACCTCAAAGCGCACTGCGCATTCCCCAGTGCCACACAGAACGAGATCAGCGGCAAGGATGCGCAGAACCTGGTGAAGAACGGCGTGTACGTCGTCTCCGAAGGCGCCAACATGCCAACGACGCTTGACGGCGTGAAGGTGTTCCTCGATTCTGGTATCCTGTACGCACCGGGCAAAGCAGCGAACGCCGGCGGCGTCGCAACCTCAGGACTCGAGATGGCGCAGAACAGCATGCGCCTCTCCTGGACCCGTGAGGAAGTGGACAACCGCCTGCACACGATTATGAAGAGCATTCATAAGACATGTGTCGAAGTCTCCGAGCGGTTTGGCACGCCGGGCAACTATGTGAACGGCGCCAACATCGGTGCCTTCCTCAAGGTTGCCGATGCGATGCTCGACCAAGGACTCGTTTAGCTCTTTGACTCATAGGGGAAAATCGGGGTGGCGTGTTGCTACTCCGATTTTTTATTTTGTATATTACAGCAGCAAACTGGAGAGTGACTATATGGATAGACCTCTAATCACATCTGATTCTTCGATCATGATGGGAAAACCTGTTGTTGCCGGAACTAGGATTACTGTCGAGCTCATTCTGGAAAA
Organism: uncultured Chitinophagales bacterium; assembly: GCA_964359075.1. Lineage (GTDB taxonomy): Bacteria > Bacteroidota > Ignavibacteria > UBA10030 > UBA6906 > UBA11986. The sequence continues at coordinate 9,956 of CAYHRX010000030.1, read as the reverse complement.
GCTTGCTGCCGGAGAGACGATGGATCAGGTACTGGAGGCACACCCACGTCTCACCAAAGAGGGAGTTTACGCGGCACTCGCGTTTGCAGCCCAAGCACTGCGGGCTGACGTTGTGTACCCACCCCCCGGGCAAGCTGCATGAGGCTCATCGCCGATGAGAATGTAGATGGCCCAATTGTGAGACGGCTTCGTGTAGAGGGATACGATGTTCTTTATGTTGCTGAAATGGATCCTGGCGTTAGAGATGACATTGTACTGGCCCAAGCCAACGAAAGGGATGCACTTCTCTTGACGAGTGACAAGGATTTTGGTGAACTTGTCTATCGGCAACGTCGGCTGAACGCTGGAGTCCTGTTGTTGAGATTGGCTGGAATGCCTGCGAGGAAGAAAGCTGATCTCGTTTCAGACCTATTGAAGGCCCACGGTTCCACCCTGAGGAAAGCATTCAGCGTGCTAACTGCTGAGAAACTTCGCATTCGAAGAACGTAGACGACATGAGTTCGCCGTTAGTGAGAAAGATCGGGGTGGCGCTATTGCCACTCCGATTTTTTGTTTTGATGTGAAGCAAACAACTGGCAGGAGGCGACTATGAGCACAAGTTGGCGTTTCTGCTCAAGAACTGTGACATTATTCCTGGCCTTAAACGTCAGTGCGAATGTCCATGTGCACGCTCAGTGGTATGTCGAGGAACGCGTACCTCCGTATCTTTCATCGTTTGCGTGGGCCGATCTTTATCGGGGAGCTTCAAACAGCATCTACATTGTCGGGTTGGCAGATACAGTCACGAGAAGACTCTTTGAGGATGAGGATGGTTTTCGAGTGTTGTTCTATGCAAGGAAAGACTCCTTCCCCTTGTCACAACCGATAGGTATCCTCGATACGGGAACGTACCATAGTTTCACTTTTGGTGGCGACTATTACAGCTTTAACTCAGATGTAGCTATCGATCAAGACGACAACGCATACATTTTCTACAGTAAGCAACGGGTTTTCTGGAGCGATGTTCCTCCGCCAAGCTATCTCAGACCACGCGTTCGCGCAATCAGAAAATTGGCAGGCGGATTTGAAACCATGTTTGAGATCCAGGGTGGCCTGAATCCAAAAACCGCAGCCGGACACAACAACACTGTCCATTTCGTTTGGGAGTCAGTTACGCCGAATCGTCGAGACTCAAATTACTATTTCTACAAGAGTGGGATTTACTATCGCTACCGATCTCCATCAGGAACATTGAGTACTCCTCAGTTCATGGACAGTGGGTTTTCACCACGGGTCGTAGTCGATGATCAAGATACCGTTCACCTTTTCTGGCTTAAAGCAGACTCATCGTCAAGTCCGACTTTCAGTTTGAGGTGCACAAAGAGGTTCGGTGACACCGTGTATCCATTGGTAACCCTGAAGGACACAATATCGACGCCCACCGGACTATCGTGGTTTGTCGACAACACTTCCACCAGACATGTGGGTTGGACGGAAAAACGGGGCTACCCACAAATGAAGTTCTTCCATCTCCAATACCAAGAAGGCTCTGTTGCCATCGATTCATCCCAGTCATATCCCTCGTGGGGGTCCTGGGCGAGGTTTGCGCTTGGATTGAATAACAAGATCCATGCAGCCTGGGCCGTTTACGAAAACAGCACGCGGTGGGTTCTGTATTACTCATCGAATGAAAGGACTCCTCTCTTTTCTAGTACAAGGATATTCCGCTCCATGCTTTATGCAAATCCGCTTGTTTTGTTCAGCTCTTCAACAGGCGTCGCCAAGTCCGTGTTGAGTGATGGCGCTGTGAAGTACCTGAGAAACATGCAGAACGGGCCCGACAGCCTTCTCTCAGGACCTTCACCAGGGTATATTCCATACGGGTCGACAAAGCCAGCAATCATCGACAATCAGGATCGAGTCTGGGTTGCTTACACAAAACATCCTCCTGGCAATCCGTACGACTATGAGATTTGGCTGCTCAGGTTTTTGGAGCGACCTACGGGCGTCAACGAGCAAGGAGAAACCGCTCTTCAGTTCTCTCTTGCTCAAAACTACCCCAACCCCTTCAACCCGTCAACTCGGATTCAATTCACCCTCCCCTTCCCAAGCACGAACATTGCCAAGGGGAGGGCAAGGGAGGGGTCGCTTGTAACGCTCAGGGTGTACGATGTTCTCGGTCGCGAAGTCGCAACACTGGTGAACGAAGAGATGAAACCCGGAAGCTATGCGGTGAGCCTCGACGGCTCAAAGCTGCCCAGCGGAGTCTATTTCTACCGTCTCCAATCCGGTGACTTCGTGCAGACCCGCAAGGCACTGTTGATGAAATGAGCTTCCAACGTAGCTGACGATGCACAAGGCGATACATGTTTGGTCGATGCTGATGGTGATCGTCGAGATGGCAACAGGTCAGGTCTTTCAGTCATCCGTAAACGACAAGATGCAGGAACTCTACGCAAGCGAAACCGAACGCTACTTGCGCCGGGCAAGTGTTGCCAGGAACGCTCTGGCTGACAGCAACATCAACATAACGTACTACAAGCTGGACCTTACGATCACCTCATCGCCGAATTATCTACGCGGCATCGTCACGGTGAAAGCACTCAGCACTGTCAACGGTCTCTCCTCCATCACGCTCGATCTAATGAACGCGCTGACGGTGGACTCCGTGAAGATGGCCGGCGCCAGAGTACAATTCGTCCAGCACCCCACTACCGTGTCAATCGAACTCAACCGAAGTTACGGTTACGGTGAGATGGTGGTGCTGGACGTGTATTATCGGGGAGTCCCAGTGAGTACCGGATTCGGGAGCTTTGAGTTCGGCTCGCACGCGGGGACGCCCTGGGTGTGGACACTCAGCGAGCCGTACGGCGCAAAGGACTGGTGGCCGTGCAAAGACACCCCGTTGGACAAGGCAGACTCTGTGGACATTTGGGTAACGTGCAACGCTTCGTTCAAGGTTGGCTCCAACGGCAAGCTCGTTGCCGTCATCGACAATGGCAACGGAACGAAGACTCACAGATGGGCCGAGCGCTATCCCATCAGCACGTATCTCGTCTCCATCGCACTCACCAACTATGCTGAGTTCTCAAACTGGTTCCGTTACTCCCCCACGGATTCGATGCAGGTGCTGAACTATGTGCTCCCCGAGCACCTCGCCACTGCGCTCGATAGTCTTCCCAAGACGGTCGAGGTACTCGGGATCTTCTCTAACCTCTTCGGCTTGTACCCTTTCATCAACGAAAAGTACGGCCATGCCGAGTTTGGACGGGGCGGGGCGATGGAACACCAGACGATGACCTCAACGGTGGCCTTCACAGAGTACCTCATCGTGCATGAACTTGCCCACCAATGGTTCGGCGACCTGATCACGTGCGCCAACTGGCCGAACATATGGCTGAACGAGGGCTTTGCCAAGTACGGCGAAGCGCTCTACACAGAAGCGAAGTACGGCACCGCTGCGTACCATAGGTTCATGGCAAGCCAGGCCTCCGATTCAAAAAGTGCACTCGGGTCAATCTATCAACGAGATACATCTGTCGTGAGGCAGTTGTTCGACTTCAGGCTCGTGTACCAGAAAGGAGCCGTCGTGCTTCACATGCTGCGGCATGTCCTCGGCGACTCGGTGTTCTTCCGTGCAATGCGGAGCTACGTCAATGATCCCCGGTTCCGGTTCAATGTGGCGACGACGGAAGGATTCCGGAATGTATGCGAGACCGTCTCGGGCCAGCAGCTTGGCTACTTCTTCAACCAATGGGTGTACGGCGAGAAGTATCCACGGTACACGTTCTCATGGAGCACTCGGCCATCGAGCGGCGGTCATGAGGTTGCGATCAAAATCAAACAGACCACAGGCACAACGAACCCGTCGTTCTTCATGATGCCCATTGACTTCAAACTCTCCACTACTGACTGGGACACAACAGTGGTGCTGTTCAACGTAGTCAACGAGCAAGAGTTTGTATTGTACGTCTCGCACAAGCCAACAATTGTGGCCCTTGATCCCGATGGTTGGATTCTGCACGATGACGAGTCGAACAGTTCTTCGCTCCCAACCCGATTTGTGTTGGAACAGAACTACCCTAACCCATTCAACACGACAACGAGGATCAAGTTCTCAATTCCACCTGTGGGGACACGGCAAGCCGTGTCTCTACGGGTGTACAACATCTTGGGGCAGGAAGTTGCCGTTCTTGTGAACGAGAAACTGGATCCGGGGATCTATGAGACGGCTTTTGATGCCTCAGGGTTGGCAAGTGGGGTATATTTCTACAGACTTCATGCCGGAGACTTTCTTGAAACAAAGAAATTCATCTTATTGAGATAGCTCATGAGGTACACGATGAGACAAGAAATGCACACGGTCGGACCGGTGAGTCTCGGGCGAACCAGAAGGCCTGCAACGACAACCTGCTGCCTCCTGATGTTGCTCCTGACTTTGTCGTGTAACGAAACCAACATCGTCGTCGAGAACCCACACATAGGCCTGAACCGCCCGACGATCACCGTCAGCCCGAATGTCTTCACATTCAGTGTTGATGCAGTGGGACTCGCTTTTCTCGGCGCCGGAGAAGTCGCCTTCACCACCGATTCACTTGCGTACACGCTCTCTATCACAGGCTACAGACAGGGCGGCGGATTGTTCAGCGTGTTGGATATATCGGGCAACGTCATCCTTTCGGATTCATTGAACTCGGATCGATCTCTCGTGAACACGACCATCGCCGGGAGAATCCCCTCTCGGTTCTCAGTCTCTCTCGCCAACTTCACAGGAAGGGTTTCCATCGTTCTCGTCGGGAGCCGATCGGTGGAGATATTCAGGTTGCAAGACTTCCCGAACACGATTGGCACGCGTTGGACGTATGCGATCTACGACAGTCTGGCACAACGAGCGGACACAGCAGTGGTGACTGTCCTTGGCCAGACTGTTCTGCCAAACATCGGTTCGGCAACAATCTGGCGGACGGCATACCGAAGTCGAACAGACTCGCAGTACGTTAAGGTCTCAGGTGACACCGTGACGATCTACTACTTCACCAATCAAACTCGATACGTCTTCCCCCTTCAGGTTGGCAAGGGATGGAGAGGATTTTTCAACGATTCAAGCACAGTTACCCAGCGCGGACCCGTTTCCGTTCCTGCGGGGAGTTTCCAGAATGGATTTCAGATACAACAACGATGGGCCGGCTTTAATGACTTTGGCGACATCTCAACGTGGCTTGTTCCCCGTGTCGGCCTTATTGACCTGCGCAGAAGGGAGTATGGATTCGGAGTTAGGAGAATTACCTGGAAACTGATCAGTTATAGCATCGTCCCTTAGCCAGCACCCAGCAAGAAGACAACGCAATGCACCTCGACGATACCAAACCGGGCTCATACGACTTCGGCCAGCTCTGGGTCGAGCATGGCTATGGCACTCGCTTCCAGGGATTCCAGAACCTGATGCGGCTGCGCATTCGGGACGTGCTGATCGTTTCCAGTTTGTACGATCTCTATCTGTTTGAAGAAGATGGCAGACTCTACGAGCTGATCCGCAACGAGTACCAGGGACTTCATCTCAGTCACTCGCCGGAGCTCACACGTGTTTCCAGCGGCAAGGAGGCTATCAATCTTGCGAAGGAAGAGAAGCGCTTCGACCTTATCATCACGACGCTGCACATCGAAGACATGAATGCCGTAAAGTTCGCCCGGATGATGCGTGAAGAGGGCCTGGACACTCCCATCGTCCTGCTTGCGTACGACAATCGGGAGTTGAATGACTTACTGACGCATGGCGACATTTCCGTGTTCGACAAGGTGTTTGTGTGGCTGGGTGACTTCCGGCTCATCATCGCCATCATCAAGCATATCGAAGACAAACTGAACGTTGAGAGTGACACCAGGATTGCCGGCGTGCAGTCCATCATCTTGATCGAAGACAACGTGCGGTACTACTCCTCGTTCCTCCCTCTTATCTACACAGAGATTCTCAACCAGTCGCAGCGGCTCATTTCGGAAGGCATCAACCTTTCGCACAAATACCTGCGGATGCGCGCACGGCCAAAGATACTGCTGTGCACAACGTATGAGGAGGCTTGGGATTACTTCCAGAAGTACGAAGAGTACATTCTCGGTGTCATTTCGGACATCGATTTTCTCCATGGCGGCAAACCGAATCCACGGGCAGGAATCGAATTCGCCAAGACCGTGAAAGCTCGTCAGCCGGACATCCCCATCCTGCTCCAGTCCACCAACTCGGAGAACGAGGGACAGGCACGCATGCTTGGCGCCAGCTTCCTGCTGAAGGACTCGCAGACACTGCTGCACGACCTCAGGAATTTCATGATCCATTACTTCAGCTTTGGCGACTTCATTTTCCGCACGGGTGACGGAACAGAGGTCGGGCGAGCATCAGATTTGAGATCGTTGGAGGAGCAACTGCACTATGTCCCCGATGAAAGCATCCGCTTCCACGGGGAGCGGAATCATTTCTCAAATTGGCTGAAGGCACGGACCGAGTTCTGGCTTGCGCACAGGCTCAGGCCCCGCAAGGTCTCCGACTATCCTTCTACAACCTCCCTGCGTGAGGACCTCATCTCATCGCTCAAGGAGTACAGGCGTCTTCGACAACGCGGGCTGATCACTGACTTTGTCAAAGAGTCGTTTGATCCGGCAAGCAGCTTTGCCCGTATCGGCGGCGGCTCGCTCGGCGGAAAAGCCAGAGGTCTCGGCTTCGTCAACATCCTCATCAACAACTACAACGTGCGAGACCAGTTTGAGGGGGTGCAGATCTCTGTGCCGCCCGCGGTGGTACTCGGCACTGATGTGTTCGACGATTTCGTTGATGCGAACAATCTCCGTGAGATGGCGCTGCATGAGACAGACGATGAGAAGATCACGCGGCGGTTTCTCGAAGCCAAGCGGTTCCCGGAAGGCGTGCTTGGCAACCTTGCAGCATTCCTCGACCTCATCCACGATCCCCTCGCCGTCCGCTCATCCAGCTTAATGGAGGACTCACAGTACCATCCGTTTGCCGGCGTGTACGAGACGTACATGATCCCGAACAACAACGCCAACCCCTTTGTCCGTCTCGACGAGCTTGTTACGACCATCAAGCGGGTCTACGCGTCGACATTCTACCTCGCTGCCAAGGATTACTTCAAGGCCACTGCCTACAGGTTGGAGGAAGAGAAGATGGCCGTGATCATTCAGAAGATGGTCGGGATGCCACATGAGAACAGGTATTATCCTGACTTCTCCGGCGTAGCGAAATCGTATAACTTCTATCCCGTGGCTCCTCAACAACCATTCGACGGCATCGTCTCGGTCGCGCTCGGGCTCGGCAAGACTGTTGTTGATGGCGGCATGACAGTCCGCTTTTGCCCCAAGTATCCTCACCACCTCCTGCAGTTCTCTTCAACTGCGGAGACGTTGAATAACAACCAGAATGAGTTCTTCGGGCTTCAGCTCGACAGCAAGGTACTGGACACGGCTGAAACGCAGGACATTCTGGTAAAGAAGTACGGACTGACTGTTGCCGAGCGAGATTGCACGCTGCAGTTTGTCGGCTCGACCTACTCACCCGAGAATGACGCTGTATACGACGGCCTCTCACGCCACGGCATCCGCTTGGTGACGTTCGCACCAATCCTCCGGAATAGGATTTTCCCGCTCCACCAGATCCTCGAGTTGCTGCTGGACATGGGGACATGGGGCATGGGAACGCCTATTGAGATCGAGTTCGCGGTGAACATGTCTACACCACCGGACAAGCAAAGAGATTTCGGCATTCTGCAAATGCGACCATTGGTGTTGAGTCGCGAGCTGGAGGAGCTCAACGTTGAAGATACACCGGAGGAACAGCTCATCTGCCACAGTCATCAGGCACTTGGCAACGGCGTCATCGGGGATATCCACGATATTATTGTCGTGGATGTTCACAGGTTCGAGCGGGCGAAGAGTCGTGAGGTTGCGCGAGAGGTAACGCAGTTTAACGAGAAGCTTCTTGCAGACCGTCGGCCTTATCTTCTGATCGGCGTCGGCCGGTGGGGATCGCTCGATCCGTGGCTTGGCATCCCGATCAAGTGGGATCAGATTTCCGGCGCCCGGGCGATTGTGGAGGCCGGCTTCAAGGACTTCGACGTGACGCCCTCGCAGGGCTCCCACTTCTTCCAGAATATTACATCGTTCCAGGTGGGGTACTTTACCATCAACTCAAAGCAGAGGCAGGGAGCCGTTGATTGGGACTGGCTGCTCTCCCAACCTGCGATTGAGGCAAGGGAATACACACGGCACCTGCGTTTTGAAAGCCCCGTCCTTGTGAAGATCAACGGCCACAAGAACAGGGGCATTATCTTGAAACCGGAGGAAAAAGTTGACGACAGGCGAATCTAAGCAGAAGCCGCCCGATGATCAACGGGCGAAGGTCTTCGACAACTGTCCACACTGCGGACGCGAGCTCAGTCCCTGGGAGAAAGTGCTCCTCGGAGTAGACCGAGCTTTGATGTGCAAACATTGCTGGTACAGGATAATGCTGGATCCTCCCGTGACAGGCAAGCGTCGTGAGTCCGATGACAAACACCAACGATAAGGGAACACTATGAGATCTTACAATTCATTCGAGGTCGCGCAGCAGCAGGTGAAAGAAGCGGCGGCGATCCTGCCTCTCGATGACGCTACGACAGAATTGCTGATGTGGCCTCAGAAGGAGTTCAAGTTCACACTGTCGGTGAAGATGGATAATGGAGAGATGAAGATCTTCCACGCGTACCGCATCCAATACAACCATGCACGCGGACCGGCGAAGGGCGGCATTCGGTTCCATCCTGAACTTACAGTCGACACGATCCGCGCACTTGCCAGTTGGATGACGTGGAAGACAGCCGTTGTGAATCTTCCGCTCGGTGGGGCCAAAGGAGGAGTCGTGTGCGAACCGAGGAGCATGTCAGACCGGGAGTTGGAGAATGTTTCTCGTGCATACGTCCGTGCCCTGGGGTCGATCATCGGACTCGACAAGGATGTGCCTGCACCCGATGTGTACACAAACCCCCAGACCATGGCATGGATGATGGATGAATATGAAACACTTGTGCAACATCACGATCCGGGAGTATTCACGGACAAGCCACAGCAAGTAGGCGGGACGGAAGGAAGGCGGGATGCAACTGCACGAGGCGGCGTCATCACGGTACGCGAAGCGTGCAAGACATTGGGCGTCGACCCGAAGGGGACGTATGCAATTCAAGGATTCGGAAACGCCGGACAGCGAGCCGCGCTGCTTCACCAGGAACTGCTCGGCGGCGGTAAGCTGATTGCCGTGTGTGATTCTCGCGGTGGAGTGTACAATGCAAAAGGTCTCAGCCCCCGTGAGCTGGTTACACACAAACTCAAGACCGGTTCGGTTGTCGGTTTCCCGGGGGCACAAGAGATTCCGAGAGACTCGGTGCTCGAAATGCAGGTCGATGTCCTCTATCCGGCAGCGCTCGAAAACTCCATCAACGAGAACAATGCAGCAAGCATTAACGCGCGCATTGTCTGTGAGCTTGCCAATGGTCCTGTCACTCCCGAAGCAGATGCGATCCTCCACAGCAAGGGAGTGCATATCATACCGGATATTCTCGCAAGCGCGGGAGGCGTTACAGTCTCATACTTCGAGATGGTGCAGGACAGTTATTCGTACTTCTGGGATGAAGGACTCATCCAGCAGCGGTTGGATGCGACGCTGAGCAAAGCCTATCACACGGTGCAAGAAGCAATCCGTGAGAAGAGAGTCCATCCAAGACTGGCTGCAATGGTTGTGGGTGTGGCACGGGTGGCAGAGGCGTGCAAACTGCGAGGGTGGGTGTAATTGTACAGGCTTGCCATTGAAAACAACAGGGGCTTCCTCGCACAATTGAAGAAGCCCTCTTCAAGAACCCAATCGCAACACGGTCTACCAGGTGAAAACACCAACGAGTGTCGCCGAATCCAGTACTTTGCCCGTGAGCTCGCCTTGGAAT
>CAYHRX010000029.1:0-13907 GCA_964359075.1 uncultured Chitinophagales bacterium | reverse complement strand
GCAGGTTGTAGACCTTCAATTGAACGATGACCTTTTCGGGCACATCGTAATCGATAGTGGTCGTCGGATTGAACGGGTTGGGGTAATTCTGGCGCAAGGCGAATGTCTTCGGTACATTACCCTTATCGTTGTCGTCTTGAACATCCGTTGGGTTCGAGGGATTATCGAGCCACGCTTTGGCACGTCTCAGCAAGGTCGCTCTTTTCGTGGTGTCGATGCACCACAGGTCGAACGAAAGGAATACTGTGTTGAAGTTTTCTCCCTCATACTTTTGTCCACACGACCAACCCTGGGCAAATGCAGGCGGAGCAAATCGGACGAAGACCTTTGAAGTGTCCACGGTGATGAGCGGATACGTAGACCGTATGACATTCGGAGAGTTCGCAAAGACATCGATCAGTTGACCGTTTGTAATGAAATCGCCGGACTCTCCGAGAATCCTGCCTGTTGTGAACGTGCCTGGATCATTGTCGAGTCCGTCTCTGCCTCCGCTCACCCATTGCGAATGGAGGTACTGATTGAAAAGTCGCACGATGGGCACGTCGTTGGCATAACCATACTGCATCCAAGCATAGCCCTGGCTTGTCATGAAAAGCTTCTTCTTGCTAGTTGGCGTACCGGAATCGAGGAATGTCATGAGCCACTCGGCACCACTATTCTCGTTGTCAAACGTTCCGGGTCCTGGGCTATTGAAAAAGACATAGTCATAGAACGAGAACAGCCCTGCGCCGTTATCTCGGTCAAATGTATCGTACGCGAAGCCGGCAGCATCAAGAGCGCTGATGAACGCGGGATTGTCTTTGTAGGGACGCCAATCTTGCCTGCTGCTGTAGGCGAACAGCTTGTTCACGCCAGATGTAGGGAGAATCCTATAGCTGTAAGAAGTTGCAGGCGCACCTCCAGGAACTACTCTTCGGTTCTGTGATGGTGAGCCGTCCTTCGCCATCAAGTAGTAGCTCACAAGTGTTCCCCGAGGTTGAGAGGGAATGTGGTAGTAATACGTTCCCGTAGTGGTGTTGATGCTGTCATGTGTTGTCGCGATCCAACCGCTACCAGTATTGTAGTAGAGCGAGTCAGTGCTCACTCCCTGCGCGTCAGCTATTTGTGCAGAGATAACCTCAGATAGCCGGAACGTGTTCGTCTGCGGCTTGTGGACTATTGTCGGTGGGATTGGGTCGTTTGCAGGAAGGAAGAAGCTGATGGCAAGACTATCATGCAGGGCATTGCCGCGTGGGCTTCCGTTGAACTCGTATTGAAGTCCGACGGTAAAGTCATCGTTTTGCATTCCGACCGTGGCGCCGACACCATAGTCAACGGCGGGATGGCTCACAATGACATCTTTGTATTGGAGAACAATGGTTCCATTCTCATGCAGGATCGCCTCGAACGTCAAGTAATCAGGATTTGATCGGGCGTAGTTTGAGGAGAAGTTGTTCCACTGAATAACCAGGTAGCGGTTGGGAGTTACACCGAACCGTTGATAGTAGCCACGTGCATCCGGCGCAATGCGTTCGAGATTGTCCCAAAAGACAGCAATGTTGGCGGGCATTGTTGAAGTCGGATACGAGGGGAGATTCCAATTGAACGGATCTCCGCCCGGGTACCACGTGTTCCGCCATTTAAGAATGACCTCCCCGTTAATATCCACCGAGAGTGTATCGCGACCGAGACCATAATATGGGAACGTGAACCCGATTGGAATAGGAGGGTTGGATTGTGCATTAAGTGTCGAGTCGCCATTGAAGAAGAAACGAATAGGCGTTCCGGTCGAGGAGATTTCGATCCAGTTATATATCGGTCCGCCAAGCGTGTCGCTATCGATCCACTTATATCCAAACGCATCGGGCCCACCGGCATGGTAGTCACGTGCGATTTCCAACGGCAACGAAACGGCGTCGTTGCCCGGTCCAGTGTCCCCCGGGAGATGCGTTCTGCCGATCATCCTGTATTCCCCTCCGCCGACCGGAGACCATGGACTGAGAGTCACAGTGTCCGACGCGCCAGCCAACAACGTATCGCTGTACATCACTGTGTCGCGGTGGATGAACGTGCCGCCTATGGTTCTCACCGAAAAGCTTACGGGGAAACCCGTTTGGGAAGCGGTGCCGAAATTGCGAACCACAACCCTGGGATTGTAAGTCCGGCCTACCCACGCCACTGCTGGAGGTTCGACGATGTCCACAGCGCCAACGTCAATGGTCACCTGGGGTGTAGAGTTTATGATGACATCGTCGATTACCCAGGCATCGGCAAACCCATTAGGCGATGTATGAACAAACGCGAGATAAATGGTTTGTCCAGAGTAGTTCGGCAAACTTATGTTCACTTCCGTCCAGTTAGGCGGTTCTGTCCCGGGCAACGTGAACACAGTATCAATGAAACTGCTTGGCAGTGTGTCAGTCCTCGACACCAGAACATATTCAGGCCCATCGGAATACGTGTTCCATTGCAGGCGATGCCAGAATGTAAGTGACAGATTTGTTGCCGAAGGAACAGTTGTGGGCCGCGTGACCACCCATTCTTCCATTCGTTCACCAGTCTCACCGTCCTGAGAGAAGGCACCAGCTACGCCTGTGTGAAAGTATGGTTGACCGTTGTACGACCCCGTCGCCCGAATCCAAGACTCACCGGCTGGATTCGAGCCGCGGTTTTTCACATGCCAACCCGTCGGAGGGAAGGCTGCATTCTCAAAGCCTTCCTGAAGAAGAGTTGTCTGTCCACTCGCAGAATCGGCGAGAATCGTTGTGATTAAAAACGCAACGGCTATCATCAACAATCGAGTACAAACTGCTACAAAAGCTTGGTTCATTTACTTTTTGTTGGCTTTTGAATAGGCTCCAGGAAGGAGTTGGTGATCAATCAACTGCATCTCCAAGAATAGAGAATATCCCCGGAACCGTATTGGATATCGATTCTGAATTCTCTGAAACGCTCTAAAACATTCGTCGCAGATCGATTCAACCTTTCCTAGGTCGATGTATATCCCCAGGGCGACGTTAAACTCAGGAGAATCCCGAAGGTGTCGTAGAATCTTATTGAGTTCCAGTTCGATGTTCGTAGCGTCTTCAAGCCGTCCTTCTATACAAATGGCGGGATTGCCCTGCACTTCGCCGTCGAGGTGTATGCAGTACATGCGTTGGATCCTTTGGAAGGTTTGGCACACGTAGCCCAACAACTGTGCCAGGGGATTTGGATTTGCTACTCTGTTGCTGCGAAAGAGGATAGTGAGGATTCACTCTTCCCGTACGTCAGATGTTCGTGCACGAAATCTCGTTCGTGTACGATATTTCGTTCATGCGGTGCCAAGAAAGGCAAGAGTCATCCGAGCTAGGGCAGGGAGTGGAGGATATCTGTTGTGCGTGGGAAAGTCGAGTTCAGCAATGGTAGGTTGGGAAGGCCGCAATGATGCTCACCGATCTTCTCTCTGGAACGGTATTTTGAGTTTGGCCATTCGTGATCTGAGGGTGTTAGAATGCATACCCAGGATTTCTGCTGCACCACCTTTCCCGCGGATTTTCCAATTTGTCTTCTTCAGAACTTGCAGGATGTATTCCCTCTCAGCTTCTTCGAGAGTCAGTGAGGTGTCACCCGTCCAAACACTTCCATCTCTTGTTGCTCGCACATTAATGGTGTGAGTGATAACATCTTCATCGGTGATGACATCACCACCGCACACGATGAGCGCTCTATGGACTATGTTCTCCAGTTCACGAACATTTCCGGGGAAGGAATAGGTCTCTAACACATTCAAGGCTCTCTTTGTTACTGCGCTTATCTTCTTGTTCAAGATTTTGGAATACCGATCGATGAAAAACTTAGCCAGTGGTTCGATATCTTCAACGCGCTCATGAAGCGGTGGAATATGCAGAGCAAAAACGTTGAGACGATAGTAGAGATCTCGCCTGAATCTGCCATCCCGGACAAGTTGGTCAGGGTCATAGTTCGTCGCAGCAATCACCCTTACATCCACCTCTATGGACTGGTTTCCGCCAACCCGTGCAAACTTCCTGTCCTGGAGAATGTTCAGGATCTTTGCCTGAACAGCGAGGTTCATATCTCCAATCTCATCGAGAAATATCGTACTCCCGTCAGCAATCTCAAACTTTCCGAGACGGCGCTCGTTCGCACCAGTAAAAGCCCCTTTCTCATGACCAAAAAGTTCGCTCTCTACAAGTCCCTCAGGAATTGCTGCACAGTTAACGGTGACCAATGCCCGATCCTTGCGCGCGCTGAGCGCATGAATTGCTTCGGCCACCAAGTTCTTGCCCGTGCCAGTCTCACCGGTGATCAATACTGTAGAATCGGTGCTCGCAACCTCGACGACTTTGTTTCGGATCTGCTGGATGGCTTCACTCCTTCCGACAATCGAGCTCACCTCTTGCACCATGCTCTGCTTTTCTTTGAGATAGATGTTCTCTGTCGCCAGCCTGTTCTTTAGCTTTTGTATCTCTTCGTACGCTTTTTCCAGTTTCGCCTTTTCGACCAGTTCTTCCTGTGCCCTCACCAGTCGGTGGTATTGCTCCTCTATCTCATTCTTGCTTGCCTGGACCTCCGCTGTCTTCTCGCTCACCAACTTCTCTAAAAGCAGAGCCCTTTCGCTGATGCGGGATAGGCGGTATCGATGCGCCTGATATGTTGCAACCAAGAGAACTGCACCAACCAACGCGATGAACCAACCTCTTTCCCAATAGGGGGCCAGAATCGTGAACGAAACCGTTTGCGGATCACTTACGATTCCAAACGGATTTGTGGCTCGGACGTAGAACGTGTATGCCCCGGGCTCGATGTATCCATAGGAAACGTTCGGCATTAGGGTAGCATTTGACCAGGGTCGCTCAAGGGGAGCCAAATAATACTCAAACCTCACAGCATCTTCGTTGAAAAACGAGAGCGCTTCAAAAAAGAAGCGGAGTTTGTTTTGCGTGTGACTAAGTTCCGTCGGGAGGGTGTCAATGCTAATCTCGGCTGTATCATTCACTTGAACAGATGATAGATAACAACGAGGCTTGATGGAGGTCGAAGGTTCTTCCTTTGGATCGTAGACTGTCAGTCCACCGAAGGAGCCAGACCAGATGCGGCCTTGCTCATCTTCGTACATCGTTCCGTTTCTCGTGAATTCATTTGACACTAGCCCGTCGTTTTTGAAATAGGCGACAAGTACCCTGAATCTTCCATCCACCTTTTGCAAGAGATGAAGTCCATTGTCGGTTCCAGCCCATAGCTTGCCTCCGCGGTCAACCAACAAGACGTTCACAAAGCGGTCATTGAGCCCATCTACGATGTTGTACGATCCTTCTTTTGTCAACACACTTATGCCCTCACTCGTCCCAATAATAATCTCACCCTCGGAAGAAACTGTCAGGTCACTAATCATATTAGAGAGCAGACCATTCTCCGTTGTGAGAACGCGGACCGATTTCTGAACGAACGGTAGTGTTGCATTCTCAATTACTACGAGCCCACTGTCGGTGGCAACATAGAGGTCCCGATTGCTAACTTCTACCAGGCTGTTCACCACTCTATTCGTGATGCCGAAGTCTTGTCGAATGACCGTGTTCTTATCTTGCAATTTGTAAATCCCTTTGTTAGTACCGATCCAGACAACGCCGGCAGAATCCCTAAGGAACTTTTGCACTACTAGTCGACGCAATCCAATTGATTCCAGGGTTCCATGCTTGTCTAGGAAGTATAGTCCGGGAGCAGCTCCAAGAAGAAACTCGCCCTCCCCGATCGGCGTCATGCTCAAGAAGAATCGATCCTTATGTATTGTCTTACCTCTTTCGCGTATGCTCGGCTTTGAAAACTTCCGCCCATCAAAGCGGTAAATCCCCTTCTCCGTCGAGCAGTACAACCATCCCCCGTGCCGCGCGACTGCGAGGATCGCTTCACTCCGAAACCCTTCACGATTTCCATAAGCAATAAACCTCAAGCTCGATAACTTGCAGATCCCCTTCAGGTTTGTGCCGACCCAGACATTTTGCTCTCGATCCTCAAAGAGCGTGAAAAGGTCATTTGTGGTGAGGCCGTTTGCCTCGGTTATGTGAAGAATGTTGCTTCCAAGTGGCTCACTCGCCTCGCTCTGCTTCTCTGTCGCAGCGCGCGGTGAGTATTGTCGGGAGATTCGATATAGCCCACTATCCCGTGTTGCAAACCAGTACTGTCCGCTCTTGCTCTCAAGGCCAAACACTGCTGAACTCCGGAGAAGCCACTCGCTCGTTGGCCTTTCGTTTCTAGTCGAGAATGAGATCCTAGCCACTCCCCCGTCGCCACAGAGAATCAAGCTCCCGTGGGAGTCAAAGAAAAACGTTCGTGGCAGCACTTGGTCGAGAATCTCTCCGATCAGAACTTGCGTCATGTTGTTTGCAAAGAACTTGTAGACCTTCCCTCCTTGCGTTAACAGATGTATGCCACCACTCTTGTCCTCGTCGATGTGGAGGATTCGTTGATTCTTGAAACGGTAGATTTGGGAGTAGTTGTAGAACGAATCGTTCTCAATGACATGTAGGTCGCTTGCAAACTGAAAGTTGTAGACCCACACTCGATCGTAAGAGTCCACAAAGACCCGATAGAAATCATCAAACGTACCCAGCTTCCAGTTGTCTATCTTGTGATTTCTGATGCGACTGACGCCCCCCGGGCAACCAGCCCAGAGATTTCCCTTGCGATCCTCTTGCACGTTGAGAGCGAAGTCTCCCAGAAGTCCGTCTGCTCCGCGGAATACCTTGTATTCCTTCCCATTGTATTTGACCAAACCCGGTGAGGTAGAGAACCACATATAGCCCTTGCTGTCCTGATAAATGCTCCACACCTGATTGCCAGGAAGCCCTTTGTCTTTAGAGTAGTGGACCACATTGAACTGCTGTGCAAATGACACAGGGGAGAGAGCCAAGGTCACGGCAATGACAACAGTGAAAATCTCTACACCCACAGCGGCTATGGGTAGAGATGAATCATGAGGATATACATCGCGGGCTTTGATGATGTTCTTCTGCAGTTTCAGTAATCCCCTTAGTCCGCGAAATAGTAGCGCCTGTTGCATACACAGAGCTCTGCGTGGAGCGACTCCACCGTGAATTCGTGAGCCTAAAGCAATGTTTCTATTGGGAAAAAAACAGCTGGCGGCTTGCAACCCAACCTAACAAATCCATTCGAGGTTGTCAAGGCAACTGGGGCAATCAATTGAACGTCACGAACCGCGCTGATAATTGGATTGACGCCCGAACGCAGCGGAACCGCTGACGATGAGACTGAACAAAATCGACATGCATCCGAGTAAGGTGGAAAGGGGCAAGATGCCCCAGGCAGACTTGTCTCCCAAAAAACACTCTATTCCCACTTGTTCACGTCAGGACACTCGCTGATTCGCGGAAACGCCGAGACACGTAACCGCGCGCAGCCCATCGGAACCAGCGTAATCGTCTCGATTGGTTGATCGGAAAACACGGGACTCCCCTGAATCTTCTCGATCAGTCCATTCTTCTCCAACGTCCATTGCGGGATGCGTTTCCCCTTTGCCCGAAGTTCAACGGGCGCGTTCTCCGGCGTGAAGGGCTGCGGTGCGAGTGCACCTTTGCGCGCCACAAACTCAAAGGAGCGTGCAGGGTTCTGTTGATTCAGGATAAGTCCATAGTTCCATGGTGTCGTGGGAAAGACTTCAAACGCAGGCCATTCATTGGTGCCGCCACAACGTTCCCACCGCTCGCCGATTTTGAGCGAGTAGGTCAATGGTCCGCGGTGGACTGAGATGGCGTTGCCGTTTTTTTTCCACACCCTTAGTTCAACTGTTGGTGGTAGTTCGAGGTGCACCACATCGCCGTTCTTCCAACTCCGATCCAGCACTAACCACGAGAGCGGCTTCGCATCGATCTTCACCTCTTTCCCATTTACCTGCACGCGCGGGTCTTTGCACCATCCTGGAAGCCGCAAAGAAAGTGGGAACATCACATCCTCGGACGAAGAAATCTTGAACTTTACAACATCACCGAACGGATAATCGGTCGTCTCCGTCACGCGTACTTCTGTTCCTTTGCCGACCTTCGCAGTGACCACACTTGAACCATACAGCACCGCTGCAAAGCCGTTGCCCTGCGTTGCCATCCAAAGATGCTCGGCAAAGTAGGGCCAGCCGAATGCAACATTATGCTGACAGCAACGAAACTGCCAGGGATTGTATGAAAGCATATCCCCGTCGTTGTCGAACATTGCGCCTTTGCCCTTCCTGTCGAGTTGAACCATGTTCGGCGCCGTGAGATAGTGAAGCCCCTTAAGGTCAGGGGTCATCGCAGCCGGGAGCGAATTGAAGGCAACGTCTTCGCATCGATCAGCCCAGATCGGATTTCCCGTGATCTTCAAAAGCATCTCATCGCTGTGCATGAACTCGACCATGGAGCAAGTCTCTGCACCCTGTCTCGGACCGATGTAACCGGCGCGCGCATTCTCATCGGCCCCAAACATTCCACCCGGAACCTGTCCGTAAGTGTCCATGATCGTGCTGTAGTTTCGTTCGGTTGCCTGCAGATAGCGGATGTCCCCCGTTTGCTGGAAGAACTCGGCTGGTTCCCGAAATCCTTGACACAAATTCACGCCATGCCATGTCGGAATGCCGCCAGTCCAGTCCGCAGTACGCTCGTGGTTGACGCGGGCAAGGTCCAGCAGCCATTGCTCACCTGTCCGATTGTACAGCCAGTAGATGTGATCGAGATTGTCTCCACCGCGCCACTTCTGCCAGCTTGAGGAGAGATACTGATCAAATGGCAATGTCGCCAGCCAACGGAAGTAGCGCGTCATGAACGATATGACACGCGCGTCACCTGTGGCCTCGTAGTGTGTTCGGAGAACATACAACATCACCATATTGGGCCAGATGTCTGGATCCGCGAGATTCCTTCGGGGACCGAAGTAACCGCTTGTGTCCTGACTCGACAGGACTCCTTCAACCCATCGGCGCGCTTCGGTGATAATGCGCTGATCGTTCAACACGTACCCGAGATCGATGAATCCTTTCAGCCAGTAGGGGACTTCTTCCCATCCGAATTCACCTTCCCCATGTTCGTTCACCCATGCGTTACCATCGAACTTGCACCACTTGCTGATTTCCGTGAGATGTCCGGAGAAACCGTCGCGCATCAGTTCAAGTTGACTCCGTATCCAACCCTGAGGCTGGATGGCGCCCACGGGAAGCTTGATGAGAGGACTGGTCTGCAACGGCTGTCGGTTTCCGGTGTAGAAATCATTGCGACCGGTTGTTGGCGGAATGGTTGCCACCCGCGCCTTCGTGCCGTTTTGGGCGTGGGCACGTTCTGCCGCAAGTTGCGAGGAGAGGATCATAGCTATGCAGAAGAAGTGCAACACCGGTTGGAATGAACATCGCTGTACCATAGAATGTCTCCACATGATTCGGTACGGTATTGAAAAGATCACTGTTGTTTGTAATGAATATCTTTGACCGCTTGTAACTGTTTCGCGCTCGTCTCTGGAGTAATGTCACGTTGAGGATTGCACAGCATCTCGTACCCTACCATAAACTTCTTGATCGTCGCCGAACGCAGCAATGGTGGATAAAAATGCATGTGGAAATGCCATTCAGGATGATCAGAACCATCAGTCGGTGATTGGTGTATCCCTGCCGAATAGGGGAACGACGTTCTAAAGAGATTATCGTAGCGCGTCGTTAGTCGTTTGAGAATATCAGCGAGTGAATCCATCTCACGCGGAGTCATTTCGAGCAGGCTTCCGAAATGTCGTCGGCCTACAATCATCGTCTCGAACGGCCACACCGCCCAGAACGGAACGAGTACGACGAAGTCATCGTTTGCGACGACGAGGCGCTCTTGACGGATGAGTTCAAGCTGCAGGTAATCGGCGAGCAAACTCTTTTTGTTTGAGAGAAAGTACTTCTTCAGTTGTTCCATTTCTTTCGCCGGTTCCACCGGCACGGAACTCTCGGCCCAAATCTGACCATGCGGATGCGGGTTGCTGCAGCCCATCACCGGACCTTTGTTCTCGAATATCTGGACGTGGCGGATGAATGGCTTCTCCCCCAGACTGCGAAACTCTTCCGTCCAGACATCGACGACTCTTCGTATGTCTTGCACATCCATCTCCGCGAGCGTAAGGTCGTGTCGCGGTGAGAAACAGACCACCCGACAGATTCCCTGTTCACTGCGTGCAATCAGTAAACTCTGATCACTGAACTCAATCGGTGGCGTGTCCACGTACAACGCACTGAAGTCATTGGCGAATACGAATGTGGATGTGTAGTCGGGATTTTTCTGATTGCCTGCCCGTTTGTTTCCGGGACAGAGATAACATGTTGGGTCGTGACGTGGCAGCGTCTCTTGCGTTGAACCCTCGACTTGTCCTTGCCACGGCCTCCTCGCCCGATGAGGCGAGACGAGAATCCATTCGCCAGTCAACACGTTGAAACGCCTGTGCGGATGCTCGGAGAGGTTGAAATCTATCATGATCGAGAATCCCTCATCACGTTCTATTCACCATTGTCCGAAGGACTCCTTTGAGAACGTCTCTACTCGATCACTTCCGATACACATCAATCAACACTTTTGCCATAATGGAATCCCAGATGTAGTTCGACGGACATTCTTGAACCGGATAGTCGGGACTGTAGGACTCCCAGAAGCGATGGTTGGCTGAGAGCTGGGTTGTCACAGCGAGCATCATCTTGTCGGCAAGTTGCTTGGCAAGTGCCGTGTAACCATAATTGCGCAAGCCATCGAACACCATGTAGTCCCAGAGCAACCAGATGGGACCGTTCCAGCGGCAGCAGCCATCAACGAACGGTGTGTAGTGGGGATCGTTTGCCGCAAGCGTCGGCACGCCATACGTGCGCCAGAAGGATTTGTCGTTTTGCATTTCCTTCACGAGTTCGCTCGCTTGTTCCTTTGAAGCCACTCTCGCCCACATCGGCAGCAGACCGATGATTTCTTTTCTCTTCAGACTTCTCCCCTCGAAGTTAAACGAGTGATCCGACATCGCCACATGATAGTAGAATTTGTCTTTGGGGTCCCACATGTATTTGTTGATCAGCTTTGCAGTCCTGTCAAATCTCTCCGACCATTCCTTTTCTCCGGCTGCATCACCCAATTCTTTTGCCATCAACTGGAGATAACGCATCTCATTTGCAATTTGCAGCGTGAGGTCCAGCGCTTCCAGCTCGTCCGAAATGTCTCTGCCTTCGTCCTCGCCTTCGGAGAAGAGTTGAAACACCACGTTCCATCCGTCCCGCACATTCTCAATGATGCCGTACGGACCCCACTCAAACATCCCATCCTGATCTTTGTCCCGCTCCTTTTCCATGTAGCGGATGTAATCTGCCCCTGCTTCGTACGCGTCTTTCAAGAACTGCTTGTCTTTGCTGACGCTATACATTTCCCAATTCGTCCATGAAAAGAAGGGGGCTGAGGTTGTCGCCTTGCCATCATGCGGGTACACTTGTGGGCCGCGTGGTCCGTGCCGATACGCAATTAAACCATCGTCGTATTGCTGATCGATGTAGATGCGCTGCGACTCTTGTGCCGACTTGGCGTCCATGTACACATACGGAATCATCGAGAGCGATTCGTGCATCACTTGATGCCCATGCCCCCACCCCCATTGTGGGTTGCGCGAGAAGACGTAGAAGTTTCGATTCGTCTGGCCGGCCGGCGGCAGCATGCATTGCCTCACCAAATTGAAAGCACCAAGGTACACTATTTTCTCTTGGTTGGATTTGAACTTGATTCTCGGCACTGACTTAAAGAGTTCGACGTCCTTGTCGACGAATGTCTGCATGGCTGCGTTCATTGCTGCCTTCACGTCGGCAAGCAGCTCCGACTCGTCCTTGCGTGTATCCTGCACTCCTCGCACAAATCGAACGGAGGTCCGATCACCAGGCTTCAGATCGAAATCCTTTTGGAGTGCAATAACTGCTGCTTGACCGGTTTGCCGTTTGTTCAACTCTTTCACGTTCTCATGGACTTTGCTCAGACGCTTCACTGCAAAATAGAAATCTTCGATCTTGCAGCCATCGTACGCTCCGTAACTCTCCGGCATAAAATTGCACGCCAGCAGATCGCGGAAGTCCGTTGGATAGCCCCGGTCCGCATAGAGGTTGCTGTGCAGACGAATAAGGGGTTCGTGATGCGTGAATATGAAACCGTGCTGCGTGGTATCGAACCTCACCGCTTGCAACGAATCCTCCGGCAGGTGCAGCACGGGATAGAGACTGAACTTGTATTCGACCTTGCCGGTGTTTGTTATCTGGAGCTCGATGATCGCCGCCCCGGAACTATAGACGAAAAATGTCTCCTGCACTTTGAGACCGACAAACGGCTCGTATTCCAGAATGGCCATGTCGGGGAACGAAGCGACAACAACCGGCTTCTTCACAAACTGCGCTGTCTGATTGATGACCATGTTGTTCACTTTCCAGATCACCGCAAGATCGCCGGCATACTGGCTCGTGTAGGTGATCGGTTTGTCCGCCGTGAAGTAATCCATGAAGTACGCCTTGTCAGCGAAGAAGCGGGAGCGCTCCATGGCAGCAGCGTATGTGGTAAATAACGGATCATGAGCTTTCGCATTGAGGAGGAGATACTTGTCACTTACCTTCACCTGACCGACTGCGGCAGCAGCAATGATCGAATACAAAACGATGGCTAGAAGAATTCTACCTCGGCAATTCATTACGCAGCTCTTTCAAGTTCAAGAAACAAAGACGGACTCAATCTCGGCAGTCACTCCTTTTTTTTGCGTACTGCTTTTGCCTCCACCCAGTCAGCATGGTCATAGTCCTTGTCATCGCCGCCATCGGTTACGTGCAGAAGAAGTTTTCGCACACCAGCGATGTTCAGGCTCAACGCCTTCGCACTCTCTCCTTTCTTCATCAACCCGCTCCGCCAAAGTTCTTTGCCGTCTGCGAGCACAACGAACTCCACGCTCCCTTTTTCACTTCCGTTGCCATCGTCAATACCGACTTGTGCTGTGAACGTCTCAAACAGCCCATGCAGATTGTACTCCACATCCGATACGGCGTGGGTGCCGATCCCTTTCTGAAACACCTTGCCGCCGATTGTGAGCGGCTTTGCTGTAACAGCTTTGTTCATTTCGATTGTTCCCCACCCGATGGTCGAGCGGAGAGCTTCAAGATCGGAAAGATACACTTCGTTCGGGATCGCAGCCGCGAGCATGAACTTCACCTCCGCCTTCTCCTTGCTTGTCGTTCCATCCTCCCACAAAGAACTCACTTCTACAATATGCTCTTTGGCTAGATCAAGATTTCTGAGTGCGAAAGTGTTATTCGGCGAGAACCCAAGCAGCTTGCCATCAAGAGAGACCTGATAGCCTGCAGTGAGGTAGTACTGCGGACTCCATCGCACAATGGCGCCATCCAGACCGACCGGCTCGACAGAAAGATCTTCTGGTTTCATAACCGGATAGTGGTAGAAGTCCGACTTCACAAAACTCACGCGCCATGCAACTTCCGTCGTCGTAGGTGAGGTGAACCGCACCGTTGCCCACCCCTGATGGTTGGAGATCTTCACCGGCAGATTCCCCGCCGTTGCGCTCTCGACAACAAAATTCTTCCCCCGTGGAAATACAAAACGCAGCTCATACGGATCATCCCGGATAACCTTGCTCTTGCCGCTGTACGAGCTGGTTTTTTCGTTGTATGCAAGGTCAACAAGATCAACCCAGCCTTGTGTTATGTGGCGACTCGTCGAGACGAGCTGCACGTGATCAGTTGCAGGTTGAAGCGTGAGCACTCGGCAGCTCGCCGCCGCCAATTCGAGACCTATGCCGGCTTCCCAGCAGCCAAGGTACTCACTGTTCCAGAAATCGAACACGTGGACCGGTCCCGTGTTCGGAATGCCAAGCTCGCTCCAATTGAGATAGACATGATCGGTCGC
>CAYHRX010000028.1:0-13969 GCA_964359075.1 uncultured Chitinophagales bacterium | reverse complement strand
TTCACGGTTCTGGCTTTTCTATAATGGAGGAAAGGAGTCGAGACGCTTCGTGCTTGGCGGAAGCTGGGACCTCCGCGGATGGCCGCGGTGGAGTATCCGTGGCGAAAAGCTGTGGCTGACAAGTCAGGAGCTTCGCTTTCCTTTCATTGACCAGCTTGCGCTGCAGCTTCCGTTTGGAGGGATAGGATTCTCATCTATCCGCGGTGCGTTGTTCTTCGACGCCGGCGCGGCCTGGGACAAGAAGTACACCGAAACTCTCGGCAGCATCGGCGGCGGACTGCGTTTGAATCTCTTCGGCGTGCTTGTCCTCCGGTATGATCTTGGGAAGCGGATCGAGAACAACTTCAACGATCTGCAGGACGGTCTGTTCCACCAGTTCTTCTTTGGGTACGATTTCTGATGAAACGGTTCGGTATTGTACAAACGTTTGGACTTGCATTGCTTGTCTTCGCAGCGTGCAGCGGATTGCGTATCCCTCAGCCTCTCAACGTCGACTCGGCTGACTGGCCCACGTTCGCGAAGTCCGAGAACCGCGCCAACTCAACGGAGGAGGCCATCATTCCCCCGCTGACTCTCGAGTGGGAATTCGACATCACCGGCGGCATTGGCAACGGTTCTCCACTGGTGATTGATAGCGTACTCTTGATCGGGAACCTCAGAGGCGAGCTGTACGCACTCAACGCGTACACAGGCAAACGCATCGGATGGGTTGATCTCGGCGAGGCGATTCAAGGTGCTCCTGTAATTGACGGGAACGTTGCTATCGTCGCGGTCTCCAGCTCCGAACTGTCGCTGATTGGGTTCGATCTTGTTGAGGGAAAGCCCCGGTGGCGAAAAGAGTACGGCGATATTGAGGCTTCCCCCCTGCTCTACCGGCAAAGGGTCTACGTTGGAAATGCGGAAGGCGAGTTCTTCTGCGTCGACCCGGCGACGGGGGAACGAATCTGGAAGTTCGAGGTTCCTGAGAACGTCAAACGGAAGGGCATCCGCTCATCAGCAGCAGCGAACAGTGGAATGGTTGTCTTCGGCGCGGATGACGGCGCACTGTACGCCCTCGACTGGGACAGTGGTCAGTTGCGGTGGAAGTCATCAACTGACGCCGGCGTCGTTGGCTCGCCGTGTATCGCTGGTGACGTTGTTTGCGCTGCCAACCTGGGTGGAACGGTGTACGGCATCGATCTGGAGTCGGGCGCCCGCCGCTGGCAGGTGGATGCGGGGAGCCCAATCTATGCGAGTGTGTCGTACGCCGCCAACAAGGTCTTTGTCGGAACGACGGGCGGCACGATGTATGCGCTTGATGCTGTTTCTGGAGCCGTGATCTGGATGCAACAGCTGGGGAGTGTTATAAACTCGGGCGCTGTCATCGCAAACGACATTCTCTACGTCGGCACGCTGAAGAAGAACCTGTTCGGACTCAAGATCGACGACGGCACGATCGTGGTAAAGCAGGATGTCCCGGGTCGGATAAAAACATCTCCAGCTGTTGCACGTGGAAGGCTCTACGTGGCCACAGATGAGAGGCTCATACTTGCCTTCAAGGGGTCGGCACTATGAAGCAATGGACTCCGTTTGCTCTTGCGATCTTGACGTTCGCACAGTTGCTCACTAACAGTCAGGCAGCAGCACAGGATGGAAGCAATGTCACTCTCTCCATCCAGTCGGAGCCAGAGAGTGCTTGTGTGTCCATCAATGGAAGACTCCTGGGGCACACACCTCTGACAATCGATTCACTTCAACCCGGCAGTTACACCGTCACCCTCCAGCACCCAGATGCGGAGAACTGGCTGACGGAGCCAATCATCGATACTGTTGCGCTGGCATTGGGTGAGCAACGCGTGCTGAGATACAGTCTCCGCACACGCTATCTTGTAACGTCGGTCCCATTTGGTGCTGAGGTGGTGATCGGTGACTCAGTGATCGGGACGACGCCGGTGGTGACCTCCCAGGATCTAGTTCGGCAACCGTTCATGATTCGCAAGCCGGGCTTTGAATCGCAGACAATCCAGCCCGGCAGTCTCCTGCGGAGTGCGATATCAGTCCCGTTGAAGAAGGTCTGGCAAAGCAATGGTGGTGAGGAGACGTACTTCAAGGAGTCAGGAGGCAACGGCCACAGTTCCGTTGGCCTGTACATCTCCGGTGCGGCCACGGTGCTGAGTGGGGCAGCCGCGGCATATTTGAAAATAAGAGCCGACGATAGATATCAGCAATACCTCCACACCGGGGAAGGCCGCCTTCTGTCGGAGACTCATCGGCTGGATACCGCGGCGGGATTCGCCATTGCGGCTACCCAAATTGGACTGGGACTCTTCACTTATTTCATCTTTTCACAGTAGTCATACTGCCACCGCTAACTGGTTGTTCAGGAATATTTTCTTGACTTTCAGCACACAAGCGGGTATATTTCCTCGGTCAATTGCATATGTTGACGTTACTTCCAGCCCAGTCTTCCACTACACAGTGAGGTCACTCTGAATTCCACCATAATGAAGGAGGAGATTGAGTTCCTCAAGAACGTCCCCATCCTTTGCGATCTGGAGCCGATGGATCTTGACACCATAGCAAAGGTTGGTGTCCGTAAGAAGTACAAAAAAGGCAGTATCATTCTGTTGGAAGAAGAGGCCGGCGCTGCCTTGTTCGTCATCATCTCGGGCAAGGTGAAAGTGGTGCGCATGGATGATGACGGGAGAGAAGTAATCCTTTCTATTCTAGGCGAGAGCGATTTTTTTGGAGAGATGGCAATCCTCGACGGCCTCGCACGGTCGGCAAGTGTAGTAGCAATCTCGAAGTCGGAGTTGTTCATGATCCACCGGCGCGATTTTCTGAAGCTGCTGCACGACTTCCCCTCGGTGGCCATTGCACTTCTCAAAGAACTGACCATGCGCCTGCGAAAAGCAGACGCGCAGATCAAGAGCCTTTCCCTGAAAGATGCGGCTGGTCGGGTGGCAAATGTCATCCTCCAGCTCGCAGATGATATCGGCAAGATACGGAAGGGCCGTGTTGAAATCGATGAGCTCCCCCTCCAGCAGGATATCGCGAACATGGCGGGAACATCGCGTGAGACGATTTCACGCATGATCCACTCCTTCATTCGTGAAGGACACCTGGAGCTTGAACGCGGGAAACTGATCATCACTGACTATGAGAAGTTTAAGAGCAGGTATCTGTAGGCCGTTCCTGTCTTCACAACTGTTGGTTGTGCATGGAGGGTAAAGCCGATCTTCACATGCACACTTCCCACTCCGATGGTCTCTACTCCGCGATTGAGGTCGTGCGTAGAGCAAAAGAGGCGGGGCTTACAACTATCAGCATCACCGACCACGACAACGTGAGCGCCATCGATGAGGCGCTTGAGGCTGCCAAGCTTCAAGGCATTGACGTGATCCCCGGTGTAGAGTTGAGTGCAGGCGTAGGCGAGCAGGAGGTCCATGTTCTTGCCTATTTCTTCGACCACACGAACCAGAACCTGCTCGACTATCTGAAGTTCTTTCGCATAGAGCGCAAGAGACGGGCGGAGCGAATCGTTGAAAAGCTGAACGATCTCAACATCCCGCTGACCCTGGATGCCGTCCTCGAACGCGCAGGCCACGGGTCAATCGGCAGACCCCATATCGCCACCGCCCTCTACGAAGAGGGATTGACAGACTCCTATCACGAGGCGTTCTACAAGTACATCGGGAATGGCAAACCGGCGTACGAAAAGAAGTACCAGGTTTCCCCTCAAGCAGCAATCGACTTGATTGCTTCGGCGGGAGGGCTTTCCTTTATTGCCCACCCCGGCAATAGCGTCGATGAAGAAGTGCTGTTGGAGTTCATCAATGAAGGCGTTGATGGCATTGAAGTGATTCACCCCTCTCACTCCCCCGAACGGGTTATGCATTACAGCGGCATTGTGAACGAGTATTTCCTGCTCGCAAGCGGTGGCTCGGATTTCCACGGGGGGAGAAAAAACGATCAAGAGGTTCTTGGCAAGTACTACATCTCGATGGATCATGTGGAGGAGATGCACCGCAGGCTCTAGCCCGGCGCAACGGCATCACTCTCCTGTGAGAACCAGAGAAACCCTTTAGGCAGGCATGAAAGGAAACTGATGGTGCGGACAATTGAAGGGCAACTGACAGCCTCAGGATGCTCATTTGGAATCGTTGCGAGCCGGTTCAACGGCCTGGTAACCAGACAACTCCTCGATGGTGCCCTGGACTGCTTGCAGCGCCACGGCGCCAGTGAAAACAGCATCACCGTTGTGTATTGCCCAGGCTCATTCGAGATCCCGCAGGTTGCACTGCGGATGGCTGAGGGAAAAGCATTTGACGGCATCATCTGTCTTGGGTGCATCATCCGAGGCGAGACGCCGCACTTCGACTACATTGCTTCCGAAGTGACGAAGGGAGTGGCGCAGGTTGCCATGCAGACTGGAGTTCCAGTGTCGTTCGGCGTGTTGACGACAGAGAATCTGGCGCAAGCGCTGGAGCGAGCAGGGGCAAAAGCCGGTAACAAGGGATGGGATGCGGCAATGTCGCTGATTGAACTTGTGAATGTCTCAAAACAACTCTCAGAAGGGAGAAAGAATCCGAAGCGTTGATAAAATCTATGCGGTACTAGCAAAGTGCATAATTTTATCATGGAGGATTGGGCTATGAAGACGCGAGGGTTGTTGTTGGCTGCGTGCATGATCGTGATGATTTCAAGAGGTGGCGCCGCCGTTGGAACGTGGAAGAACTTCACATCGATGAAGGACGTGAGGGGTGTTGCCAGGGAAGGCACGGTGTACTGGGCAGCCACCACTGGCGGGTTGTTTGCGTGGAATTCGCTCAGTGATTCCTACAAGCTGTTCACCAACGCTGAAGGCCTCCGCAGCACTGACCTCACTGCTCTCGCAATTGACCGTCAGGGAAATATCTGGACGGGAACATCAACCGGCATCATCCACGTGTACTCCCAGCGCGAAGGAACGTGGAGATATATCCTCGACATCGCAAACACCACTCAGACCAATAAACGCATCAACAACTTCACCATAATGGGGGACACGGTACTGGTGTGCACGGACTTTGGGCTGAGTGTCTTCCGCATCAATGAGTTTGGATTCGGTGATACGTACACCCGCTTCGGTTCTCTTCAGGGAAATGTCCGCGTTGCAGTCTCCTCTGCCGTTGTCTTCAATGACAGCCTGTGGCTTGCCATCTCGGATGGCTCGAACACGACGCGGGTAGCCGTTGCCTCCCTGGCGAACAGTAATCTCCTTCCACCTGAATCCTGGACCCTCAGGGCAGTCGGCGGGTTGAGTGTCATTCCCAAGCAGTTGGCCGTATTCAACGGTCGGTTGTATGCGGCCACGAATGCCGGTCTCTATGCGTACACTTCCGGCAATTGGACCGCAGTCCCCGCCTTCGCCGGCCAGGGTATTGTGGCGATCAGTTCATCCCCAACACTGCTCAGCGTATGCACGCCAACAGAAGCGTTCACGGTCGACCAACAGGCGAACGTTTTGCAGAGAGGGAGTTCCCTCCCCTATCAGGCCAATAGTCTCACCTCAGGTGCCGGAGACCTGCCCGTGATCGGTTCAAAGGAAGGCGGAGTGCTGACACTCGATACCGCGTGGACTTCGCACGCGCCGAACGGTCCGAATTCAAACCTGTTCTTGAGTGTAGACGTGAACATTGATGGCACAGTGTGGGCAGCATCCGGGTATAGCGCTAACGGCAAAGGCATCTACCGGTACAACGGCAGAGATTGGAAATCGTTCACTGCGCAAAACAGCCCGCTACCAACCAACGATTACTATCGCGTCTCTGTCAGTTGCAATGGCTCTGTATGGGCTAGCTCCTACGGACGGGGAATTGTCGAGATACCCCTGGGTACTGACAGCATCTCTCGATCCCGAATCTATGGATTGAACGTAGGCCTGATCGGCATCCCCGAAGATAACACGTACATCGTGCCAAGCACTGTTGCCTGCGATGGCCGCGGGAACACATGGTTCACTGTTGTAGATGCTGCAGACAAACGCGTGGTAATTCAGCGGAGAACTGACGGGTCGTGGGTAAGGAACCCGGCGATTTTGAACGGATCTCCACTCCGTGTATTGCAGGATCTCCCTATTGATCGTGACGTGGCAATCGACCCATACGGAAACTTCTGGGCCTGTGTGAAGCAGGATGGGTCGCAAGGGGTCATCACGCTGGGGAACAGAGGGTCGCTCGATGATACCACCGTCGCATACCATCTCGGTGCAAGTGATGGGTTACCAGATAACAATGCACGAACTGTTGTCGTGGATCTCGATGGCCAAGTGTGGGTTGGGACTGACCGCGGGATTGGTATCATAGTAGATCCGCTAAACCCGAAAAGGGCTGGCGGTGTGGCAAGCTACAAGCCCCTCTCTCAGTCCGCTACGGTTATCAACTGCATTGCAGTTGATGCACTGAACCAGAAATGGGTCGGCACCCCCGAGGGTGTCGTTGTCCTCACGCCTGATGGGACACAGCAAGTAGCAACGTACACTGTTGCCTCAACAAATGGCAAGCTCATCGACAACGACGTGAAGAGCATTGCTATCGACGGGAACACGGGAACAGTGTACTTCGGAACGCTCCACGGTCTTGCGAGTCTGACCACCGTGGCAGCAACGCCCAAGCCTGCGTTTGACAAGCTGCAGGTATCTCCGAACCCCTTCCTTGTCCCCAACAACACACAGGTTACGATTGATGGACTTGTGGAGAACACAACACTGAGAATTCTTTCCATCGACGGACGGCTCGTACGGCAGATTAAGTCCCCCGGTGGACGGATCGGGTTCTGGGATGGCAAAGACGAAGAAGGGAACTTTGTTGCATCCGGAGTGTATCTCATCGTTGCGTCGTCTGAAAAAGACGAAACCGTTGCCAAGACAAAACTCGCAGTGATAAGGAGGTAGCCATGGAGGGATAAACGATTGATGTTCGACTCCCCGCACACGCACTCAGGGTATTAGTCAGTCGGATGCGTGTGGTAATGGCAACACGTTTACCTAATTCATTCTTCAACATTTTTCTTTACATGGAGGGCGTAGACCTTGGACAACAATGGCTACAAAGATGAGATCTTCACCAAGCGGGTGCGCGCAGGGAAAAGGACGTACTTCTTTGATGTGAAGTCGACCAAATCAGAGAAGGACTTTTACATCACCATTACCTAGAGCAAGCGCGTCGGTGAGGATGAGTACGAGAAGCACAAGATTTTCCTCTACAAGGAAGACTTCGACAAGTTCCGTGAAGCCCTTGCAGAGACTGTCGAGCATGTGCAGAGTCAGTTGCTCAATCAACTGGAAGTTTCCAAGCAAGCCTAGGATCAACCCTTTCTGCGAGAAAGCCTGTATCCGGCTGGCACACGCAGGAGTACGGGCTTTTTCCTGTCATCCATCTCTCCAACTACCGTCGGACCCTGAAGACCGTATAGTAGGCCGTGTCCTGACTGGAAAGCCCGAGTCCGTTGATTGCAACAGCGAACACTGGCTGGAGATCCACAGGGTGCACCGCGTTCGGAACGTCGGATCGTTCCACAACATACCTCGCATTGCACCTGCTTGCAAACACTGGCTCGCGCATAATCCGTTCGATGCTGTATCCCATCCGCGAAAGCGGCAGCAGTTCCGGAGAGACCAGACCGGCCGCGTCACAGATCTTCCTCTCGGAGAAATAGCCTATGGCTCCGATGTCAGCCACCAGCACGGCATCATCCTGACTTGTATTTTCGTGGAGCCACTGCCCTATCTTTATGAAACCATTGTGCATCCCTTCGGCAAATGCGTCGAGGTGGGGCCTCACCTGAACCTCAAACAGAATGATGTTCTGGACAATAAGCACCAACGCCAGGCCAAGTGTTAGCTTGCGGGAGAGGTGTTCCTTGCCTTTCAGCCGCTGCAGCATGACAAGAGAGCCGAAAGCAAGCATGAGTATCATCGGGGAGATAACCAGCAGATACCGGGAAACGACATTCGTAAGCGTAACAACGTAGAGCAACGGAAGCCCCACAATCCAACTCAAAGGAACAAGGAACTGCTTTCCATTCTCCACTTCTCTCTTTCCTCGAACATGATGGAAGAAGAATGTCCCAAGCACGAACAGTAGGATCAGGACTTCAATCCCATCCGAGACCGCAAGCGTCTTGCCGATATCAACAACTGTCGAGATGATACCTTCGAAGGACATGCCGGATGACGACTTAGCAAGCGCGGTGTTCGGAACAATTGTCCCGAAGTGAGTGTACGCGTACAGATACCAGGGGAGCAGGATCACAAGGTATCCCGCAGCAAAGACAGCCACCTTTTTCACTTTCTCCAGTCCTTCTCCTGCAACCAGGATGGAGCTTAACATCCCTATTGCCACAAGCCCCATTGCCTCAGGACGGGTGAGCGTTAGCAACGCTGAATACACAGCGCCCAGATGATACTGTTGTTTCATCAGACAATGGAGTGTCAAGACGCTGAGCAGTGTTGCCAGAGAAGCCTCCATGCCTGTCCCCGCCCAGCGTAGAAACCAGACATGAGTCGAAAACACGGCGGCAGTGGCAAATGCGACCATCCGGTTGCTCAACAGCGCATTCTGAAGGCGCGCCAACGCAACAATGGCGGCGCAACCCACAACAAGATCAATCACTTTTGCCGCGAGATAGAGATCGAACCCCAACAAACCGGCACCTGATACGAGCGCCAGCCATAGCGGACCTGTAATACCGTAGCTAGGCTCTCCGGGATTGAATGAGACTTCGTGTGAGCCCAGGACATTCCTTGCATATTGCAGATAGATGAATGTGTCGTCGGGTGTGTAGTCGAAGTGTGAGAACACGCGTGCAACGAACGCGCACAGGATAAGCGACATGCCAACCCAGAATGCGGACCTTGTCATGTCACCCGAAGATAGAGCCGCGCCTTCGTGAGAGGAGAGCGAGGACTGTGTAAGCTGTAGGTTCATCCTGACTTCAAGTTGTTGACTGTTGATGATACCAAATCGAGCATGAATTATCAAACAGAGATGCGCCGCCGGCCAAGCAGATAGTTGCCCATCTCCGTCGTCCAAGACCTGCTGCGCCATGGACAACAAGACACTGCTCAACCGCGCCTCGCAGAGACCACCTTTCCTTGACTCTCTTTGGAAATTTGCCTATATTTTTGCCAGTTTTTTCACATTCTACTGAAATCGAGCCGGGTTTTGATGGGGCCGCACACCATCAAACCTGCACGGACTTGGTACCATGAGAATTCAAGTTGGGGGGCTGTCGGACGGCGTGTATCAGTTTACACTGAGCGCCGATGCTTCAGTTCTGGGGTTGGATGGAAACTTCGACGACCAAGTTATTGTCAAGGCTACCATTGAGAAAAACGGCACTCAGACCTTCCTCTCCGCTGCCATTAGTGTACAGGGAAGATTTGAATGTGACCGTTGTCTGACGCCGTTTCAATCACCCCTCACATCCTCGTACCGGATGTACTATGTGACAGAGGAAGGTGCAGATAGTCATATTGACCCTGCAGAACTGCAGGTCGTTCCGCCAGGATCCAGTGTTATTGATCTGACGGAGGATGTGCGACAGACGGTGATGCTTTCGGTCCCGCTCAAGCTCCTCTGTTCCGAGAGTTGCAAGGGCCTGTGCCCCTATTGCGGCACAAACCTCAACAGCGGGACGTGCAATTGTGAAGAGGGCGAGATCGACTCCCGTTGGGAACAACTGATGCAATTGAAGAAAAGAACCTGAACAACCTGAGCCAGGAAGAAGGAGTATCAGCATATGCCAAATCCAAAACGTCGACACTCAAAAACGCGTGGCCGGAAGCGCCGCACCCACTACAAAGCCCTTGCGCCATCCGTAGCGGAGTGCCCAAATTGCCACACCGAGAAGCTTCCACATCGCGCGTGCCCCAATTGTGGATACTACAAGGGACGCTCAATCAAAGTACCCAAGGCATCCTAAGCGTAGCGCCACACGGTTACAGCATTCCCAATCCTGCTTCCTCACACCAACTTCAGCGGCATTGCACTCCTTTGGACTCGCAACCCGGCCACATACGTATCGCTGTTGATGCCATGGGAGGCGACTATGCACCGGCCAACACCGTTGCTGGTGCAATTGAAGCATTGCGCGAAACCGGCAGCAGGTTCTCCGTGGTCCTCGTCGGCCAGGAAACACAGATCAAAAAGGAGCTTGAGAAGCCCGGCACGACCGCAAATGACCTGGTGAAGGACGGCGCGTGCACGATTGCAAATGCGTCAGAAGTGATCGACATGAACGACACTCCAACCGCGGCTCTGAAAACCAAACGCGACTCTTCAATCGCCGTGGGACTGAACCTGCACAAAGACCGCAAGGTTGATGCGTTCGTGAGCGCTGGAAACACAGGAGCCGTCATGTCAGCTTCAACGCTCATCCTCGGACGAGTGAACGGCGTCGGCCGTCCAACGATCGGGGCTCTCGTCCCCACGGCAAAAGACCCGTGCCTGCTTCTGGATGCCGGAGCGAATGTTGATTGCAGGCCTCGCCACCTGTTTGAGTTTGGTGCGATGGGAGCGATCTACGTGGGTGCAATGCTCGGACGGATAAACCCGAAAGTTGCCCTCCTGAGCATTGGTGAAGAGGACAGCAAAGGGAACGAAGTGACCTTCGAGGCCATGACCATGTTCAGGAAAAGCAAGCTGAATTTCATCGGCAACGTTGAGGGCAGAGATATCCTGAAGGGTGATGTTGACGTGATTGTGTGCGATGGTTTTGTCGGCAACATTCTTCTCAAGTTTGGAGAGAGCGTCCCCGAGTTCTTCAAGTCGAGATTCAGAGGCTTCGCTGATCGCAGCATCGTGAACAAACTCACGGCTTTGCTTGCGCGTAACGGGTTGCGAACTGTAATGAAAGAACTGGACTACCAGGAACACGGCGGCGTGCCTTTGCTGGGAGTGAACGGCGTTTCGATCATCGGTCATGGCAGGTCAACACCCAAGGCCATCAAGAACATGATCTACCGTGCCGAAGAAATGGCCCGGCGACAGGTGAGCACTCTCATCCAGAACACAATGCTCGAGTACAGCCATGAATAAGAAGCGATCTGCTATTACGGCTGTCGGCCACTACGTGCCGGAGAAGGTCCTGTCGAATGCAGACCTCGAAAAGATGGTGGACACGTCGGACGAATGGATCCGGACACGTACAGGCATCTACGAGCGCCGCATACTGGAAAACGGCGCCGTGTCCGACATGGCGGTGAAGGCCATCGACTCGATGTTGAAGAACCGCGGCATCGGGCCGGAGGAGATCGACCTCATCGTCGTCGCAACAATTACTCCGGATATGTTTTTCCCTTCCACCGCTTGCATCATCCAGGAAAAGATCGGTGCAAAGAAGGCGTGGGGCTTTGACCTCTCAGCCGCGTGCTCGGGGTTCCTGTATGCGCTGGTGGTCGGGTCGCAGTTTGTCGAGACCGGCGCCTACAAGAAGGTGGTCGTTGTCGGGTCGGACAAGATGAGTATCATCACCGACTACACAGACAGAAACACGTGCATACTCTTCGGCGATGCGTCTGCAGCGGTCCTCCTTGAGCCATCTGAAGACGACTCCGCGGGGATCCTCGACCACATCCTGTATTCTGACGGGTCAGGTGGAAAGGTAATCTATATGAAAGGCGGCGGCAGCCTCCATCCCCCCACGCACGAAACTGTTGACAAGAAGATGCACTACCTGTATCAGGATGGTAAGGCGGTCTTCAAGGTCGCCGTCATTGGTATGGCAGAAGTTTCTGCTGAGATTCTGGAGCGTAATCATCTCACCGGAAAAGACGTCGACTGGCTGGTCCCGCATCAGGCGAACCTGAGAATCATCGATGCGTGCGCCGAACGCATGGGACTGGAAAAGTCGAAAGTCATGGTGAACATCGAGCGGTACGGCAATACAACAGCCGCGACAATTCCATTGTGCTTGTCGGAATGGTGGCAGGCCGGAAAGCTGCGCAAAGGACAGACGATTGTTCTGGCCAGTTTCGGGGCCGGATTCACCTGGGGCTCCATCCTGGTGAAATGGTCTGTCGAGAACGCGGTGAAGAACTGACATGGCAACAATAGCATTTGTGTTCCCCGGTCAGGGGTCTCAATATGTTGGGATGGGAAAGGATCTCTACCACCAGAGCGCATCCTCAAGAGAGTTGTTCGACAAAGCAGATGCGATCTTAGGCTTCCCGCTAAGTAAGGTATGCTTTGAAGGCCCGGAGGATGAACTGCGGCAGACGCGGAACACTCAGCCCGCGATCTTCCTCCACAGTATGGCTGTTACGAGTGCACTAAACCGTCTGAACGCCAACATGGTCGCGGGTCATTCGCTTGGCGAGTACACGGCGCTGGTTGCCGGCGGGGCTCTTTCATTCGAGGATGGTCTCAAGCTGGTTCGGCTGCGCGGGCAGTTAATGCAGCGGGCGGGCGAGATGAACAAAGGAACAATGGCCGCCGTTGTTGGACTCGATCCCGATGCAATTGAGAAGATCTGCGCTGAAGCGTGCGCTGCCGGCGTTGTGCAGCCGGCAAACTTCAACTCACCCGGACAGATCGTGATCTCCGGTTCCGTTGAAGGCGTGCGTAAAGCAATGGAGATCGCCAAACGGCGAGGAGCGAAGCTTGTGAAAGAGCTTGTCGTAAGCGGAGCGTTTCATTCTCCCCACATGGAAAGCGCGAAGGAAGAACTAAGGCAGGCGCTTGAATCCACTCAGATTCATGACGCACGAATACCGGTCTACGCAAACGTCACCGCCGAGCCCGTGACGAAGGCTCCCGAAATCCGCGA
The DNA here is from genome assembly GCA_964359075.1 of uncultured Chitinophagales bacterium. Lineage (GTDB taxonomy): Bacteria > Bacteroidota > Ignavibacteria > UBA10030 > UBA6906 > UBA11986. Next base: position 1,180 of record CAYHRX010000028.1, on the reverse strand, counting down.
CCTGCTGTACAGGCAGGTCACAAGTCCGGTGCGATGGGAGCAATCGATCCGGAACATGGTGCGTGATGGCGCGGGCATGTTCTACGAAGTCGGCCCGGGCAAAGTGCTGCAAGGCCTGATCAAACGGACAGAGTCTGGCGTACAGACCGCGGGCTTTGACAAAGTTACAGACCTCCAAACTGTCGTGAGTTAAATGGAATCATTGCCACTGCACATCAGGCAATACACTATCTCACCTGACCTCTTCGAGAAGGGTTACGCGGCAGGACGCGGACCCTGCAAATGCACCTCCGTATGTTGCCAGAACGGTGTGTATGTCGACAGACAAGAGCGTGACCGTATCCTCGCACACAGGGAACTCATCAAGAAGTACATGGATGAAACCCAGACGACGGATGAACGCCAGTGGTTCGAGCAACACGAAGAAGAGGATGACGACTTCGCATCGGGTCGCTGCGTCGGCACCGGAGTGGTGAATGAGAAGTGCGCCTTTCTTGACAAATTCGGGCGGTGCTCAATGCAGACGGCAGCGGTTGGTGAAGGAATGCACAAGTGGGCGCTGAAGCCGATCTTCTGCATCCTCTTCCCTCTTGAGATCATGAACCACGTTATCGGCTTCGATGATCTGTTGCAAGAGGACCAGCCATGTTGCTCGGTGAGCAACGAATTCGACGTGCCGATTTTTGAGGCGTGCAGGGAAGAGTTGATTCACGTGCTGGGCGAAGATGGATATCGTAAGTTGGAGGCATTCCACCGGACCCGAACATTGGAACCCGAACTTCAGGAGAAGGACGCCGCATGAGCTCACTGAACGGCAAAGTAGCGCTCGTAACGGGTGGTACCCGTGGGATTGGCAAGGCCATTGTCGTCGCTCTCTCGGATGCAGGGGCAACTGTTGGGTTCACGTACAAGAGCTCCACTGCTACAGCAGAGGAGTTTCTGAGTGAGCTCAAGGGGAAGGGAAGACAAGCATTCGCCTATCAGTCAGATGCCGCTTCGTTTGCTGAGTCCAATCAAGTGGTTGAGAGTGTGCTGAAGGAATGCGGCCGACTGGATATCCTCGTGAACAACGCAGGCATTACCAAGGACGGTCTGCTCATGCGCATGAGTGAAGCCGACTGGGACGTCGTCATCACCAACAATCTGAAGATCATCTTCAACTTCTCCAAAGCTGCCTGTC
>CAYHRX010000027.1:1803-14162 GCA_964359075.1 uncultured Chitinophagales bacterium | reverse complement strand
TCACTCCAATACCATCCTTTCTCATCGAATTGTCCTGATTCGAAGACAAAGTACTTATTGCATTTTCTATAGAGTGCTCGCACTAACGCGTCAGCCGTCTCGAACCCGTTGAAGTGAACGATATGATGAAACACATTCATGAAACTGATGATATCGTAAGGCGACAGTTGCTCCGCCAACATAGGAGTCATCTGCGCTCTTGTAAACGAGGCATTCTGGACTTTGTTTAGCACCTTCGTCGCACAAGAATATATGTAAGACACTCTGTCCTTTTCTATTCCTTGTGCAGCTATCCTACGATCTAGTTCCGCCATCTTAAACACATAGTAGCCAAACTGAGAGCCGATATCCAGATATGAGTGTACACAAGCTACATCAATCGCCGCCGTTATCGCCCGGAATCTGTCCTCGCTGTTTCTCTTCTGTTTGTTCCTCCTGATGAACTTGTATCCATGAGGGTTGTACGTTGGCTGGTAGAACTCTACCAGATTGAACAGCCTCACGACATTAATCACCAAGTACGCGAGAAATCGTACGATGATCATATGCTGGAAATGCCTGTTCGGACACGATGGAGCAGTTCACGCATCTCTTTCACATCACGTTTCAGATACTCTAACGAAAGCAGCAGGGTTCTGTACAAAAAGAGCTTCGGCAACACATTTGCAATTTGTCGGTTCACTGCAAACTTTGGGTTGAGACGATACAGATCTTCAACCTCCCCAATGACGAGATAGCCATGCACAAGGTCAAGAATCTTCTCAAAGAACTTTACAAAGGAGACATGAGGCTCACGGTATGTCGCCGCATCAATCACAAAAAGATACATGTCGAATTCTGGAAAGCTGATCTCATTGCGAGCCCAGTCGCAACATGCAATCGACGTATCGTTCAAAACAAGGTTCCTGTACGTCAAATCTCCATGAATGAGCGTCTTCATTGCCGTTGTGTTCGCATTCTGTACTGACGAACAAATGCTCTCTCTAATTTCCCCAATGTGTGCGGCGAACGACTCAGGAACACCAAGCAACCTCTTCTCAAACAAATCCATCTTGGGCCCAATGTCGAGGTTCGCGGGGGTAGCAAATCTATCATACAACGCATCGTTCATTAAGGAGATAACTCTCACAGACATCTCATGCGTTATCTCTCCAGCCTGTGGCGTCCTCCCTGCCAACAGGGTCTCACAGCTTATGACGCGGATCTTATCTTCTGACCACTGTACCGATTTCGGAAACGCAGGGTGAGAATGTCGAGCCAGGAACTCATTGTTATCTCGAATCTCTCTCTTCCCTTCAGTGTTGACGCTGGCCCGCACCAACACTTGCCTTTTCTGATCGACGATCAGAAGCTGGTTGGAACGAAGCACGATTCTCGTGCGTGTAATAGAGGAGCTATGCTCCAAAAGGACTCTCCAGTTCTTCAGACATGCAAACACAAGTCTGAGGGCGTACTGCACTCTATGCTTGAATCTGGTCATCGGAAGAACGAAAGTCGTCGGTGGGAAGGAAAGGGTGACTGACCGCTTGGCGGAATGCTTTGAATTGTCTGTTCAACCGGTTCCAAATCCGGCGAGCAAGGCGCGGCTGGATAACATCGAACGCGCGTTTCACATATTCCTGATCCAGCGCAACAACGGGATTGTGCTTCAACGGAAAATCCATGTCGTACACAGGCAAGTTCGCGAGAGCACTTCCCTGCCTGCGCGTATGGGTTCCATCAGAACGAAAGCCGATGTTGGAAATCAGGTTCCGGCTTGGCGTCACGGTCAATCCTGAGTTGATCAACCTGGCAAACCTCCACTGGTAGTCCCACGTATCGATTTCCCCCTCATACGTTTTTCTGAACACACGCTCATCACTCCGGAGAAGTCTGCGATCAACCAGCATGGATCTTAGCGCTCTTCTCGCTTCAGGATCAATCCATCGCTTCATATCGATATCGTAGTGTGCCCAAGCTCTCCTCCATGAAGCCCATCCCCAAGCTCCACCGGTTGAGAAGTGGTAACTCTGGCGGTCGTCTTTCCACCGGTTCAAGTGATTCGATCCGCTAATCATCATTATTCTCTCATCGTGACGAAAGTGATCGAGCAATTCACTACAGAACCCGAAGAAAGCCGGATGCGGTACACAGTCGTCTTCGAGTACGATCCCTTCTGGCTCATGTTCGAAGAACCATGTGATCGCCGAACTGGGTGCGACCTTGCATCCGTAGTTCTTTTCCCTGTAGAGGGTTTGAACATGGCAATCCCAGTCAATGTCCTTGACAACTTCCCTCGCAGCCTCGCACAACTCGGCATCCTCTCGTACGTTCTCCCGCGGACCATCGGCAGCAACATAGAGTCTCTCGGGTTTGGCTCTGCGTATTTCCTCGAATACACGCTTGGTGGTGTCGGGTCGATTGAAAATCAGAAACAGAACGGGAGAATTCAACTTTCTCATGGAGTTACGTTGCGTCATAATCGGATATCAAGGTCTTTCCTGATTGCCGCGATGTTTTGAAATGCGAACAGTTCAAATGACACCGGGTAATACTCACCCATCGCAACAGGCCCATCAGGTAACAATCTGTAGAAGCGGTAATCGGACAAGAGGTCGACAAAATCTTTGAAGAACACCCTGCTTATGACATTCATTTCGTTGAACTCAAATTGAATGACATCGATTCTCTTCTGCGCAATCAGCCTCTGCGTGCCTCGCAGTACCTTCAGGTCGTTCCCCTCGGTATCTGTCTTCAAGAGCCTTATCCTGCCGATGTTGAGTTTGCGTTCGACGAAATCATCGAGGGTGATAGTGCCGACTGGATACGAGATCGATTGCTTCTTGTGAATCTTTGCAAAAACACCCTTGTTGAATGACGCATGCGCAGAATAGTCTTTGTCTGCGTAGTCGTAGAGTACGCACGGTCCTTCTTCATCGCTGCAACCTACGTTAAATGGGATGACGCCATTCGAACGCGCAGACGCTTCGAGTCTCTTGAAAGCCAGCGGATGAGGCTCAAACGCATAGACTTGTGCTTCCGGTGCAATCGACTTCACCATCGCTGAATACTGGCCATCGCTGGCACCAATGTCAAGAACAACAGGTGGCTCACCATGCCCCTGGCGTAAGATCCCCTCCAGAAACATCCTCTCACCGGTCAGTTTGGTGCTTTCATAGTTTAATATCCCCATACCGTGCAGACTCAACCTGAACGAGATCTTGTGCAGTGGATAGAAGGACCTTCGTAGAAACAGTTTCCTGAATACCTGAATCACGAACCGCTTAACCGTCGGATTATGCATTCCTCTGATAGGCTAGTTTGAATGCGTTAAAAAAGAGTATCGACTTTGTCTTCATAAGGAACATGCGCCGTGTTGAAACGTTAACGATATCGAATCCGTAGGCCGCCAGCATCTGGGAGAAGAGCGTAGAGACGGCCGCACCTATCACGCCGTAGCGCGGGATAAGCAGGAAATTTGCCAGAACATTTACAATGGCCCCTGAAGCGGATCGATAGAATGCTATCGCCGTCAGATTCTCCGCGAGGAGGTGTTTCCCGCTGGCAACGCCTAATGAAACGAAAACGCCTGTCCATACGTGAACGCTCAGAATGCCGGCTGCTTCTTCATACTGCTTTCCGTAGAGCATGTGGATGATTGGACTGGCAAAGAATGACAACACCAGCGCACCAGCTACGCTAGACCAAGTCAGGAAATCGTACATCTGCTGCATTCTTCTTGTGTATTGTTTCATATCGGACATCCTTAACTCAACAATGCGTGGAAACATTGAGCCGGCAATTGCCATGGGCACAAAATACCAAAGCTCTGAAAGTCGCACGGCTGCCGAATACAATCCGACCTCTCTCTCACCGATCATCTCACCGATCATGATCTGGTCGATCCTCATATAGATCATCACGACCAACCCAGAAAAAACGAGAGGCCAACTATCGCGGACCAGCTTCATCGCAACGCTCGTTCTTGCCATCCACCGACGAATCGATTCACCATGAATAGCATACGCGACTATGAGGAATGCTGCCCCGAGAACAACTTCCAACAATGCCGCACCAGCAAAAGCAAGAAGTGACGCACTTGAAATGATCAATCCGATTCTCAGTAGAGTCACAACAACAAACGCTGTATCCTTCGCAAGAATGGAGTGTTTTGATAACACGCGGGATTGAAAGTACAAGTCAATGACTTCGAATGGCTGAAAAAGAAAAGCTCCCGCTGTTAGGACCAGAAGATAGTGCAAGAGGACGCTCCCCGGCTTCAGGGCAAGCATTAGGGCAGAGGAAGCACAAAAGGCAATAACCCCACCGCCCAGTTTGAGCAGAAAAGCGCTTCCGAGGATTTCGTACTTCGACTCCGGACTGGTAACAACCTCCCGCACCACAATGCCGTCCAATCCAAGCGTCGCCAGGGTACCAAACAACGCAGCAAACGCAATCGCGTAATTCCACACGCCATATTGCTCCGGGCCAAGGAGCCTCGCAATCCATGCGGTCACGATGAGACCCACCCCCATGCGCAACCCCTTGTCAAAGAAGAGCCATCCTACGTTCACAACTGCTTGCTGAAGATTGTACCTTTGTTCAACCCGTCGCCTTATGAAATCAGGCATGAGCAGAATGAGTCTACGACCGATGGGAGATGGTGGATTGATTGAACTCATGGACATCTCTCCCCTGTCCCTTTCACCATGCCGTTTTCCTGAACACCCAGACCGCGCGCAATGAGAATCGAGGTCACATACATCAGAACGTATTCTAGAATCCGGCCTGCGTGGTTCCAGACTGCACTTCTGAATGTTGCTTGCGGCTCAGACATCATTGGATGATTGAAGATGAACGAGGGAGGCGCCACAGAAGATAGTCCACCAGCCTCTCAGCAATTCGTTCATGCACGAGAGCTGAGGGATGGCCATCGAAGCGGCCAACATTATAGAGTGATGGCGGAATCTCTTTACCAAGAGGTGAAAGATCCAGGAGTTCAACACTGTCACGTTTGCACTGAGCGAGAATTGCTTTGAATTGAACGCCACTCCAATCACTCGTGGGAAGCGTAACAAGGACTAATCGTCTCGCTTGTTGCCCGGCCATGGCCTTCATCATCCGGACGTATCGATATGATGAAGGAAGAGTCGTCGACAATACATCTGCAGACCTGGTCCATGAATCATCCCCGTGCTCGAAGTAGTAATACCTGAGGTCTCTGATGAGATATGCAAGATGAAGAGGACGCAGGAGCAGTTTGAAGACCGAATTCTTGTCTATATCCCCCGATCTCTTGTAGCTGATGTTGTAGCCCCACCTGTCAACACCGCCGCAACGGGTTGTGTCGAAATCATCGAACGAAACGCAAGCAAGAACCAGATCGGGCTCGACTTGGAACACCCTGTGCTCCATTGTTGCAGCCATCTCCTTCACACTGTACCCGCTGATGCCGAAGTTGAACATCCGGACATTCGTCATTGACTGTCTCTGATTCAGGAGCGTCTCTATCAGAAAGCAATATGTCTCACCCGTGCTCACTCCTTGACCAAAAGTTGTAGAGTTGCCAACACATGCTATACGGAACTCATTTGTCTTCTTCTTCCCTATTGGCTTGTTCGGTTCCGCCGATCGAAGACCAAGGCTATCGGTGCTGAACCACGTGCTGCTGCGCGCTCTTGCACTTACGAGCAGAGGCTTGTGAACAAAGGGGATGTCGGTACCGGATTGAAAAGGCATATAGATCGGATCGTAAATGTAACGCTCTGAATAGCCCCAAATCCGCACTGCGATTTCCAGGAGTATGGTCGTAGCGACAACCAGGTAGCACACATACAGTATCCTGCGGATGGTTCGGCTTTTCATCGTTCAGCGAATCTTCCGGACCACTGCTTCAATCGAATACTCACCATCACTATGCACCGAGGGGTCGTTGATGGTGTGGCCTTCACTGCAACGCTTTGCGTAGGCAATCTCAAAGTTGGAGAGCACGCGGTGTATCATTGGCATCATGCCCACTGTGTCCGGCTCTTCATCTCTTTCGAGCAGGAAGAATGCTTTGTGATCCTCATTCCAGCGAGAGGGCAGCGTCGTTTTCTTCTCGTACAGGTCGCGGTCAGGGATGTACAGAATCAGAAAGCCTCCAGGTTTCAGCACGCGCCACCAATTCTGCACCGCCGCTGAGGGATCAAGCATGTGTTCGAGCGTGTGTGAGGAGTAGACAAAATCATATGAGGCGTCCCGTACTCCCGGAAGAGTCTGCGCATCGCCGTGTTCAGCATCCCACACATCACAGTCCGATGTAACAGGATCACCCCCGTAGCCGATGTCGATCCCTTTGCCCGAACAGTACTTCTCGAAGAAGCCTTCACGCTCGCGCCGGGACTTGGCTTTCGAGGTCTCGCCCGAGCTGAACGGGCGCTTCGCAGATGGAGACAACCACAATTGAGACTTCCACAGAGCGGATATGATACCGCTCCGGATTTTTCGTGGGATGGCTTTCTTAATCAGTGCAATCACTCAGGGCGAGATGGTTGGTCGGATGTCGAATCCAAACGCTTAACGCTCGCATTCACAAGAGAAATATACAACGATTCACCCGATTATCAAATTGCATTTCCTGCACATACTTGGTATATTTCTGTTGCCGTGACGGTTGGCTGCCTTGGAGAGGTGCAAGAGTGGTTTATTTGGCTACCCTGGAAAGGTAGTGTACCCGCAAGGGTACCGTGGGTTCGAATCCCACCCTCTCCGCCAGTGGACGATGTCCTTCTACGCGTACATACTCTCGTCCGGGAGACTCAAGCCAACATATGTGGGACACACGGGAGTTCCCGACGAACGCTTGGCTACCCATAATGCAGGCAACCGGAGCTTGTCGCCCCTGGAAGAGAATCTATTTGCAGGAGTGTTCCACGAAAGGCGAGGCACTGCAGTTGGAAAAGTGGTTCAAGACTCGCTCTGGGAGGAAGAGAATAGCGGAGATCATAGCTCAGACGGAAATGTAACGCAAGGGCACCGTGGGTTCGCCGTCTCGTTCCGCCGTTGGCGGGACGGACGAGCCTCGTCCCGACGAAGTGGGGACGGGAATCCCACCCTCTCCGCCAATACGAAATGGCCTTTTATGTTTACATACTTGTCTCTGAGGTGTCTGAAAGAACATATGTAGGCCAAACAAGCGATCCTGATGGGCGCCTGGCTTCACACAACCGCGGCAAGGTGCGTTCCACAAAAGCACATCGACCGTGGAAGAGAGTCTTTCTTCAGCAATGTTCGACCAAAGGCGAATCGTTGCACCTGGAAAAGTGGTCCAAGACGCGACCAGGCAGGAAGAAAATAGCTGAGATCTTGGCACAAGCGGAAGGCTGATCTACTTATCGTGGGTTCGCCGTCTCGTTCCGCCGTTGGCGGAACTGACGAGCCTCGTCCCGACGAAGTGGGGACGGGAATCCCCCACCCTCTCCGCAACAATATTCCCTCACAATCGTTTGAGTGAACGCCACTCAGGTGTTCATTCAGACAGCAAAGACCATGAGTCCGACCCTGAAATTATTGCTGCCGATTCTCCTGTTCGCCTCTCTGCTCACGTCGTATTCTTATTCCCGATCAGTCCACGTCATTACGGTTGATGCGACCATCAACCCGGCAACTGCTGATTTCATCCATCAGAGCATTGAGCAGGCTCAGGAGGCAGGAGCAGAGTGCCTCGTCATCAGGCTGAATACGCCCGGTGGTTTGCTCAAGTCAACCCGCGTCATTGTGTCTGATCTTCTCACGGCAAAGCTACCAGTCATCGTCTATGTGTCACCAGCAGGTGCCCAATCCGCTTCAGCCGGGTCGTTCATCACACTCGCGGCACATATTGCTGCGATGACTCCGGGTACCAACATTGGGGCAGCTCATCCTGTGGGAATGCAAGGCGGTGAGAAGGACTCGATCATGAACGAGAAGGCCACGAATGATGCGGCTGCGTTCATCCGAACAATCAGCGAGAAGCGGCACAGGAACGTCCGGTGGGCTGAAGAGGCAGTGCGAAAGAGCATCTCCATCACCGAAACTGAAGCACTCAAGGACAGCGTTATAGACCTGATTGCTGGGTCTGTCCACGAGTTGTTGGAGAAAGTCGATGGTCGCAGCGTCGACATCAATGGCTCCAAAGTGATACTGGAGACCAGGGGCGCCGAGATTGTCGAAATCGAGATGGACTGGAAGTATAAGATCCTCAACATCCTCAGCGATCCCAATATTGCATATATCCTCTTCATGCTGGGAGTGTACGGACTCTTGTTTGAACTATACAACCCCGGCTCAATTGCGCCCGGCGTCATCGGCGTCATCTCCATCATTCTCGCATTCTATTCACTTCATACACTCCCGATCAATTATGCCGGATTGGCACTGATCATCGTGGGGATCATTCTCTTTCTTCTTGAAATCAAAATCACGAGCTACGGACTGCTCACTATTGGCGGTGTGATCTCTTTGCTACTCGGCTCCATCATGCTCATTCGCTCGGATTCGGCTCTTGAGTTCATCCAACTCTCCTGGGGCATCATTATCCCAACGGTGCTGTGCACTGCTGCCTTCTTTGTCTTCGCAATCGGAATGGGCATTCGAGCCCAACGAAAGAAACCGACCACCGGAATCGAGGGAATCGTGGGCGAAATGGGAGAGGCCATCACAAATCTGGACCCCGACGGCCAGGTGCGTGTGCACGGTGAGATATGGAAAGCAGTGAGCAGTGAGGGCAAGGTGAAGGCAGGATCAAAGATCAAAGTTGAACGAATCGAAAGTCTTCAGTTAACCGTTCGACGGGCTACTTAACCTACATCAGAAAGGATGAGTCATGGAAATTTTCAGTGTATTTCTCTTCGTTGTTGTGGTATTTGCGATCATCATTATCACAAATGCTATTCGGATCCTGAGAGAATATGAGCGCGGTGTGGTGTTCCGCCTCGGACGTTTGATCGCAGTGAAAGGACCAGGCATCATATTCCTAATACCGCTCGTCGATAAGATGGTAAAAGTGAGCTTGCGAACGGTCGTGCTGGACGTTCCACCACAGGACATCATCACAAAGGACAACGTGTCGATCAAAGTGAATGCGGTGGTCTATTTTAGAGTCGTCCAACCGGACAAAGCAATCGTGGAGGTGGAGAACTTCCTCTTCGCCACCTCGCAGCTCTCGCAGACAACCCTGCGAAGCATTCTTGGACAGTCCGAGCTGGACGAACTCCTCTCCGAACGTGACAGGATCAATGCGAAACTCCAGAAGATCATCGACCAGCACACGGAACCGTGGGGCATCAAGGTCTCTAACGTCGAAGTGAAACAGATAGACCTGCCTGTGGAGATGCAGCGCGCAATGGCAAAGCAGGCTGAAGCGGAGCGTGAGCGCCGGGCGAAGATCGTCCACGCGGAAGGTGAACTCCAGGCATCACAGAAACTCGCCGATGCCGCCAAGATCATTCAAACCCATCCGATGGCATTGCAGCTGCGCTACCTGCAAACGCTGACCGAGATCGCTTCGGAAAAGAACTCCACTATCATCTTCCCCATTCCGATCGATCTAATTTCGATGTTCCTCGATGTAATGAAGAAGAAATGACGAGCCTGCTACACGGGCACAACACTGACGAACGCATCGTCGCTGTCCAGCAACTCGATGACAGCACGATGCGTGTCTATTTTCGTGAGGGAGATTCGACCTCCTCCAAAGATGAGCGCTTCTATCCCTTTCTGTTCCTCTCCGAAACAACCTTCCTCGACGGCTTCCGACAGAAGCATTGGGTAAAGAGATTGGAAGGCAACGCTTTCTTCAGGTACCTCTGCGCCTTCGAGGAGTGGTCCACGATGTGGGACGCCATCCGCCACATGATGGAACACTACAACGTGCATGCGCTCACGAAGGTTGAGAACTACAACCAGCTCGAGTTCATCCACCTCTACACCGATCCTGTCACACAGTACCTCCTGCAGAGCGGCTGTACGCTTTTCAAGGGAATGAAGTTTGAAGAGCTGCACCGGCTGCAGCTGGACATTGAGACGTACACCTCCCCTCGCTATCGCTTCAGCAATGCCAGCCGGCGCGAGGATAGGATCATCCTCATTGGGCTCGCGGACAATCGTGGTTGGGAACACCTGATTAGCGGAAAGAAGCTCTCCGAGAAACAGATGCTGACTGAACTCGTCCGTATCATCAATGAGAAGGACCCGGATGTCATCGAGGGGCACAACATCTTCAACTTCGACATTCCCTACATTCTCAAACGATGTGAACAACTCGACGTGGCGTTTGGCATCGGGAGAGATGGGTCAACCCCGAAGTCCTTCGACATCCGCATGGCATTCGCAGAACGATCCTCGGAGTACTCGATTGCTGAGATTGCCGGGCGGCACGTCATCGATACCAGAATGCTTGTGCAAAACCATGACGTGAGTAAACGGGACATGGACAGCTACGGACTGAAGTATGCAGCGCGATACTTCGGTCTCAGCTCACCGAACCGCATGTACATAGATGGGGACAAGATTTCCTGGCATTGGGACCATGACGTGCAGCCGCTGCTTGACTACGCACTTGATGATGTGCGGGAAACATACAAGCTCAGCGAGCATCTCTCGGGCTCATCGTTCTATCTAGCGCAAATGGTCCCGTTCAACTACGGTGCTGTCGTGCGATCTGGTTCTGCGACGAAGATCGAAAGTATGATGGTGAGGGCATACCTCCACGACAAGCACTCTATCCCCAGGCCAATGCAAGGCACGCAGACCACAGGGGGCTATACAGATATCTTCGTCGTTGGAGTGGTTGGCCCGGTGCTGCATGTGGATGTGGAGTCGCTGTACCCTTCCATAATGATCAGCAAGCGAATCTCTCCTGCTTCTGATGTGCGGAGCGTGTTTCGGACGTTGCTTCAGAACCTGACGGCTCTACGACTCGAGACGAAGCGGAAGATGAGGGATGCTGTGGAAGCACAGGAACGATCACGGCTGGATGCAGCACAATCCTCTCTGAAGATCCTGATTAACTCCTTCTACGGTTACCTTGGATACTCACGCGGGCTCTTCAATGACTTCGCTGCGGCCGATCTTGTCACCACAACAGGACAGGAGATACTTCGCCAAATGATCTCTTCGATTCAATCAGCACAGGGCAAAGTCATTGAGGTGGACACTGATGGCATCTTCTTTACCCCGCCAGAAACAATTCGCGGCGAAGAGGCCGAGCAGGAATTCGTGGCAAGACTCGCCTCCGAAATGCCAGAAGGGATCACCATCGCTCTCGACGGACGATACAAGAGAATGCTGAGTTACAAGAAAAAGAACTATGCCTTGCTCGGGCATGACGATCGGGTCAAAGTGAAAGGCTCGTCGTTGACATCCCGCAGCATGGAGAGGTTTGGGCGAAACTACATCATGCAGTGTATCGGCTGCCTTTTGAACGATGACATCCAGGGGCTACACACCCTCTACTCCGAGCTCCACCGCGCAATCGTCGAACAAAAACTGGATGTCCGGGACTTCTCAAAGGTCGAAGCCTTAAGAGACCCCCTTGAACAATACAAACTGGAAGTTGAAGCCGGTCGCCGGAATAGAAGTGCGCCCTACGAAATTGCCCTTGCAGGGGGCAAGTACTTCAGGCCCGGAGACAGGATTGCCTACTATGTCATAGGGCGCGACCCCAATCCGCGGACTTTTGAGAACTGCAGGCCGGCAGAGGAATGGGATCCCAACTTCCCGGATCAGAATGTACCATACTACCTCAAGAGGTTGGATGAGTTTTCTGAGAAGTTTGAGCCATTTTTCCTGCCGCAGGACTTCAGATCCGTTTTCTCTGCTGACGACCTGTTTACGTTCTCCCCTGAGGGTATCAGAACCCTGACCCAAGACCTGCCCGGCGAAGGCTCCGGCCCCTCCACCCTTCTCCCCTCACCAGGCATCTGGCTGGATGAAGAAGTCTGAATGCTTGCGTTTTTCAAATACGTTTCTTAACATTCCCCCGTCATTCACGAAACACCGTCTGCTTTCGGTTCTGCGTTCTCTGACTGGTTGACAAGCAGTCGCGAAGCTGCAGCGAAACAGAGTGGCTGCGTTGTGCTTCCGTGTGAAGCGAGTGAGTGTTGGAAGGTGTTAGGTTCGTTTCACATCAACAGAAAGGTTCAACAGTCATGGAAACTGGCAAGGTGAAGTGGTTCAACAATGGCAAAGGATATGGCTTCATCACCCGCGACGAAGGTGAAGATTTGTTCGTCCACTTCAAGTCAATTGTCGGGGAGGGGTACAAGACGCTGGAGGAAGGAGAAGTCGTGCAGTTCGAGGTGGAACAGGGAGCAAAAGGGTTGCAGGCAGTGAAGGTTTCTCGAGCAGCAGATCAGTAG
>CAYHRX010000027.1:0-1793 GCA_964359075.1 uncultured Chitinophagales bacterium | reverse complement strand
TTGTCTCCCGTCAGTTTCTGTACTGTGAACTCCAGTTCTTAATGTAGTTGACGATTGTCTGTGTTGAAGCGCCGGGTGTGAACAACTCACCGATCCCCATTCTCTTCAATTCCTCTTTGTCTTTGTCAGGAATAATTCCGCCACCGAACAGGAGAACGTCTGTGAGGCCCTTCTCCCTCATCAGACCCATGATGCGCGGGAAGATCGTCATGTGCGCACCACTCAGGATGCTGATGCCAATTGCATCAACGTCTTCCTGGATTGCAGCCTCAACAATCATGTCGGGTGTTTTGCGAAGCCCGGTATAGATTACTTCCATCCCCGCATCACGAAGCGCGGCGGCAACCACTTTCGCTCCTCTGTCATGGCCATCCAGACCAACCTTCGCGACAAGTACCCTAATCTTCTTGTTCATATCGCATCCTTATACTTCACCAAGTTATAGATAAAACTCGTTTAGTCGGGAGTGAACCTTGGAAAGAGGCAACCCGACAACGTTGTAGTAGCAGCCTTCGATCCGGGAAACGAACACTGCGCCGTAGTCGTCCTGGATCCCATACGCTCCCGCCTTGTCCATCGGCGAGCCGCTCGCCACGTATGATTCAATTTCCTTTCTCGGCAACTCCCGAAACGTTACTTTGGTTGATTCAAAGTCAACAACTAACCTGTCGCTTGGCCGATCCAGAAGTGCGAAGCCCGTTACCACCACGTGAGTCCGTCCGCTCAGCCTCTCCAGCATCTCGATAGCTTCTTCCGGCCTCAACGGCTTACCCAAGCACTTCCCTTCCAGCACAACAATCGTATCGGCGCCGATGATTACAGCATTGTCGAAACGTGTTCCCACATCCATTGCTTTTGCCGCCGCAAGTCGCATGGCGTTTTCGGATGGTAAGGAACCCGGGTCAAAATCCTCCTCAACGCTGCTGGGAACAACCTGCGGAGCGAGACCAATCTGTCTCAACAATGCAATCCGGCGCGGTGATTGTGATGCAAGAACAAGCGGCTTCACAGATTGCATCAGTAGCCATGCTCATAAACAAAAAAAGCGACACACATGTATCGCTCTTTGGGGGCAAGCTCGTGCTTCACCGGCAATGCCTCACCTGAACATCGCCTTGATGCTTCCCCACGTCCTCCGGACACTGCTGACAGAGTGAGTGACGGTAACTGGTCCGTAGTATGCGGACGTGCCGTTTGTGAAAACCACCTTGATTCGATATTGATACACACTCTCTGTGGTTCTGAACGCCGAGTCGTCGATGTAGACGTACGACGAATTGTTGCCGCGCAAGGCTACCGACGCAAGCCAAAGAAACTGTCCGTTGACACCGGCCTTGCGCTCGAGCTCGTACCGCGCAACACCATTCTCATCTTCACTCACCCATTGGATGGTGATGTTACTGCCGTCGCTTCTGGCACTCAGGCTTCCATCACGGATCACCCCGCAAATGGCAATCGACGAGATGAAGACCGCTAGGATGACTATCGAGAGGATTCGCTTCGCTATCATGAGGAGTGACTGAAATGCTGACCCAATATAAACCCGAAAGTCAATAAAGTCAAGCCATTTCTTCAGCCCAAAGCTTCTGAAGATCTGGCAATTTGCCACACTTGGCGGCTGTATTCGTAGGGAACGTTGTTACGGAGGCTTTCCGAGCCGGCCCGGATTTCGCTATAGGCTCAACCCATAGTCTACTAGGGCGTGGATATATGAGCCAAGCTGACGTATCCCCCTTAATGGCAAGGGCAGAAATGGCAACACAAACAAAGAAGCCTCGAATCACAATTCGAGG
>CAYHRX010000026.1:5115-14317 GCA_964359075.1 uncultured Chitinophagales bacterium | reverse complement strand
GCGATGACTGGAAAAAGTAATCAACTATGATCACTTATACAACCCTAGAGACGCGGTCGAAAACCCGGAGAAAATACTTTGAAATTGAAACCAAAAAGAAAAGATTCTTTCTCTGCGACCTCTGCGTTCTCTGCGGTTAAGCTTTTCGTCCGGGCTTCTAGGCTGTGCCCTTCAGCAGGGTGATCTTCGTAATCTCTGGTGGGCAGTTGACCCGCATCGGAAGTCCAACAGTCCCTACCCCCCGGCTAACATACATGTGCGTGTTGCCTTCACGGTATTTTCCCCACACATACTTTGATGCAAGTCGAGACGGAGCGATCACCACATCACCAAATCGTCCAAACACTACCTGTCCGCCGTGCGTATGTCCGCTAAGCATGAGGTCGATGTTCTTTTCTGCGGCGGTTTTGAGATAGTACGGACGGTGACAGAGAAGTATCCGCGGTATTCCATCCGGTGCATCACCGAGAGCTTCCTGCAGTCTTATAGGCGCACGATTGGCCAATCCCACGTCATCAACTCCAAGAAGATAGAATTTCCCGCCATCCTTCTCGATGACGGCCTTATCATTACGGAGCATCTTGATGCCGCATGCGTCCACTTCCTTTGCGACGGCGTCGGCTCCGGAGTAGAATTCATGATTGCCCAGCACACCGTACACTCCATACGGAGCGCGTAACACGCTAAACGCCTCAGCGAACGGATAGACCTCAGCGTAGTTCGAGGTGACGAAATCCCCCGGCACCACAATCATGTCTGCGTTCAACGCGTTTACCAGCTTCGCATACTCATCCATGTCTTGCTTCGACATGAAGATGCTCGAGTGCACATCGCTGATGAGAGCGAGGGTGAACCCGTGAAACTGTTCAGGCAGATGAGGGAAAGAAAACTCGGCCGAGGTGATCTCACATTCATTCTTCTCCAGGAACATTCCGTATGCAGTCCCTGCAAACGAGGCTGCAGTCAGGCCATACATCCCGCGTTGAAGGAACTTGCGTCGTGATGCGTCGAAGGTTCTAAATGATGGTGAGGCCTGAACACGCTGGAGTTTTTCCTTCGTCGGGTTGAGCTTCTTTGCCAACCACAGCCCAAAGCTGAATGGGGTCTTCAGGACCTTGGAGATCAATAAGATCACGCCGAGAAAAAAGCAGGAACCGTGCCAGAGATAGAACGGATAGACGCCATACTGAACGTACCACGGAGCGGGCGACGGCCAGCCACGTATGACATACAGCGTATAGATATGGGTAGAGATAAAGGCGACATTGAACACGATAAAAAGCACGCGCACTGTCCACCGGAGTGTTGTTGCGTGGGGCGCTTTGGTGTTGAGCCAGCGGTCAGCTCTTCGATAAAGAACGTATTGTATTCCCAGAAGCAACAACGGGAGGATAATGCGAAACAGCATGATTCCAGTTTCCCTTGTGAAATTCACCTGATCGTCACCACTTACACTGGTCGTTCAATTCTTTTTCCTGTAACAGCTAATGGAAGCCGGCTGTTCCTGATGAACATGATCATCGTAACAAACATCCCAACAACCAACATGAGCCTCGGATACGCGAGCAAGGTGAGCACCCCTTGAGCGTCGAGCTTCTTTGTTATGCTATATGGGATGAAGCCGATGGCAGAGTACATTGCGAGGAACGTGTATGCGACAACCGTCTTCTGTCTTTCCACCATCACCGCCATCACCAGGCCAACGGGAAGCCAGAGGAGAACATAGTGGTATGTTGCGGTGCCCGGTGCCAGAAGCAATCCTGCAATCCCCAACACACCAATAGAGAACCGGACGGCATCTCCATCATTAGCTCGATGTGCCCACAGGAGGGCGGTACCTGATACCGCCAAGATTGCTATGAAGATAATGATTTTCAGCAACGGAAACACATCGTTGGCTGCAACAAGAGGCCGTGGGTTGAGCACGGGATCGAACACCAGCAAACGTCGAAGCAGGCTATCGAACGACTGAAATGTGGGCGAGAATGGATCCTGCTGTGTGAAGTGCGACGAAAGATGGCTGCCCAGAACTGAGCTCAAGTACTCGGAATGGATCTCTGGGCCAAGCACCACCACGCCCAGCAGAATGACCAGGGACATCGTTCCAACTGCCGAGACAACCAACCGCCACTCTCTCCGGAAAGCAAAATACAGGATGAACATGAATGGATAGTACTTGATTGGAACAAGCAAGCCAAAACAGATTCCGGCCAGTACCGGTTGCTTCTTCACGTAGAAGAAGTAACCGAAGATGATGAACAATGAAAGAGCAATGTACAGCTGTCCAAACCTGAGGCAGTTCACCAAACCGATTCCGGACAAGAGTACAAACACAGTCGTCTCGGGCAACGAAAGCGAGAGCAGCGAACTCAGTATTGCTATCGCGGCAGCCAGAAGCAAGATGTTCACAACCGCTGTTACCTGCAGTGCAGTCAGAGGATCGAGATGGGAGAGAGGAAGGAACGCCAGTGCAGTTACCGGAGGGAAGGGAGAGAATTTCCCTTGCTGTGTCATTCCATAGGCGTGGATCTGTTCCTGGAACCAAGCGTCGTCGTAGAGGCGGGTGACATCCTTGCCTTCGGAGACGATTCTCGCGGCCGTGTTGTTGTTTGGAAAGTCAGTATCAATCTGCGTGAATGCAGGCAGAAGTCCACGATACACTACGAACACGGTGAGGACACCGCAAAGCAAATAGGCTATTGTGGGAGGACGTACGAGTTGCATGCAGCGCTACACGACCTCGGGCTGTGGAGATGAAAGAACTGCAAGCGCTGCTTCGAGTACCTCGTCCGTTGAGATCTCTTTCATGCACCTTGCGTTGTACGGACACTCGAAGAGCTTTGCGTTGTACATGCTCAGACATGGGCTACAGGAAATGTCCTTGTACAGAACCCGAGATGGTCCAACCGGTCCATAGAACTGAGGCGACTCCGGTCCGAAGAGAGCAACCATCGGAGTGCCGACGGATGATGCGATGTGCATTGGTCCGCTATCGTTCGTCAGGAAGAGCGAAGAGCGTTCGAGCAATGCAATGAGCTCGCCAAGCGTCAGCAGCCCGGCGCAGTTGACGGCATGCGACTGTACTTTCGGCGAGTGGCGCAATGCCGCTTCTACATATGCATGCTCATCAGCACTACCGGTGAAGAAGAAGCGGACGTTTCGTCGCCGATGAAGAATGGCAGCTGCAACCTCCATGAAGCGATCGGGTTCCCATCTGCGCTCAAGCGAAGTTGGGCCGGCGTTAGTGTTCACGGCAACAATCCTGAATCCGTTGAAAGCAAGGTTCAGCTTCCGCTCCATTGATATCCGTTCTGAACGAGAGCTCATCAGTCGGGAGACTGGTGGAGTCTCAGAGACATCGACGCCGAACACCTTCAGTTGATGAAGGAATAGCTCTCTCACGTGAGCCGAGTGATCCAGCGGAATATGGTGCGTGGTGTTCATTGATCTCCACCGTACGGGCAGATCATAGCCAACCCGGATTGGACTCCCAGAGACCCATGCAACCAGCGTGGAGAATTTGGAGAAGAATTCGAGATCGAACACGGCATCAATTGCCAGACCTCTGATTGCACGCAATGCGTTCATGGTGTCCGTAACAAAACCGATGGCACTGCTCGTTGAGATTGAGAAAACGTGGGATGGATAGGGCAACTTCTCAGCCATCTCTCGGTTTGTTTCAAACGTCAGGAACGCAATGCTGCACCCCTGCTCTTTGAGCCGGGAAAGAAACGGTGTCGCGAGCAGAATACTTCCCATCCCGAAGAACTTTATCACCAGCACATTCTTCCATTCTCCGACGGGCTTCGTGACCTCCTTCTTCTGGAATACCTTCGTCCACAAACCTGTTGCCCAGCAAAGTGGTATCCCCATGAATCGGTCGAGCTTGCGCATCATCTTGACGTGCATGGAATCTCAGTCGTTTGGATTGATGTTCGTCCTGCGAAGCACGATGTAGAAATGATCGCCCGCGCGATGAAAAGGATAGGTGCGAAAGACAGCGTCATCCAACTTCTCAAGGATCCGTACCGACTTGCCGAGCAGGCTGTACGCATTCTGTGATGAGGGAGGGGGTGTGAAGATATTCAGTCCGCCTGCTTCAACGCATGCAAAGAACGGTGCAAAGGCATCCGTCACCCTTCGGGGCGAGTAGTAGTACGTTCGGATTGCGTGGCCGTGCATGTTCACCTGCACTCCGTGGGGATTTCGCCTGCGCAGTGCCTGCGCCAACTTACCCCGCAGGAGAAACGAGAGCGTCTCCCACAGTGCGAAATCCGTCATGAGACAGGCGATCAGATACCCATCCTTGTGGACCAACTCCGCCAGATCACGAGCAATCGGGCGCAGGTCGCCGAGGCAGTTGAATCCGCCGAAGTTTGAATACGCGCCGTCGAACTCGTAACCGCCCAATCTCCCGAGGTCGTCAAGTGGAAGAAGCCCCGTGGTGATACACGAGGCCAGGTTCAGTGATGCGATTTTCCGGGCGGCGATCTCCAGCATGCGTTCGGAGACATCAGTTGCATGCACGCTCATCCCACGTTGCGCAAGTGCAATTGCATCGGTGCCGGTGCCGCAGTTGAGTTCCAGCAGTCTGTTTGCCCGCTTGAAGTATTTGCCATACACGTTCCACATGATTCGGCGAACCCGCCGCGTTGCAGCAAGCGACTCGAATTGCTGGTCATAGGTGGAAGCGGCAGCATCAAAAGCTTCCCGAAGTCCTGCAACCGGATGTTGTGCGCTCGTACCCATGTCTACGTGCGAGCCTTTTCTGTCAGATGCATCCCAAGGCGGGCGAGCTTTGACTTTGCAAACGAGCTGAGGAGCAAGCCGGGTCGCCTCCGTCCGTCGCTCACCAGCTTGTGCCAGCGAACTTCATTGACCAAGTGGCGCGTAGCAAACCAGTAGAAGCGCTTTGAGTGCCGGCCATGAAAGTTGATTGTACGATCAGTGATCTTGTCCCAACTGTTGTTGAAGATGAGATCGCCTTTTACTTCTTCGTACAGTGTCGTGCCTTTGATGGGGTAGGCGATTGTCGTCAGGTAGGTGTCGGGATTGGTTTCCTTCAAATGTTGTATCGTTGCATCGATATCCTGAATCTCTTCTCCGGGATAGCCCAACATGACGAAGAGTCCAGCCTCGATGCCATGCTTCTGCGCCAGTGTGGTAATGTCCTTGATCTGCTCTACCTTCACCCGACGTTGCATCGCATCGAGAATGCGTTGTGAGCCGCTCTCGGAGCCGTACCAGATGCGGAACGCGCCAAGTTCAGCCATCTTCTGCAGGATGTCTTCGTTCAACCGGTCTGCTCGAGAGATGCACTCAAACGGAATCCAGATTTCCCGTCGTCTCATCTCATCGTAGAATTCGTGAAACCACCGATGGTTGATGGTGAAGACGTCATCGGCAAACCAGAGCATGTCCGGTTTGTATGCAGCAAGAAGCATCTCGATCTCATCCACGACTCGCTTCACAGACCGACGGCGGTGCGTATCGCCAAACACGCTCCGACTGCACCACGTACATGTGAACGGACAGCCACGCGAACAGATGAGAGAAATGGAGCCTTTGCCGTGAGCAATCCTCCACGTCTCCATGTAACGACGGACGTTTATGGATTCCCGGTCCGGGTCTGGCAGCACATCGAGGTCAGGGATCAGCGCCCGATCAGGTGTGAGAATGATCTTGCCGTTATCATCCCGGTAGATGATCCCGTGGATGTGCGACAACCCACGTACGCCGTGTTTCTGGATGTGGGGGATGAGTTCTTCGAGAGTTAGCTCTCCTTCGCCGATCACTCCAACATCAGCACCGTGGTTGACGAAGTCTTCGCCGTAATACGGAATCTCCGGCCCACCGACAATCACTGCACACCCCTTGGACTTACAGTAGGTGATGAGCTGAAGTACGTTCAGCTTTGTCATCAGGTTGACGTAGATACCGACGATCGAGGGTCGGGTCTGGTTGATGTACGACGAAAATGCCTCCTTCGACTGGAACGTTGAGTCGAAGATCTCCACGCAGAAGCCCTTTGACTTGAGGTATGCGGAGATGTACAAAATCCCCAGCGTCGGGTACGGCTTCATCACCCGTCGTTCAGCTTCGTCCTCGTTGAGGAAGTAGCCGTGTGTTAGGAGAATATCCACTATCGTCTGCCGCTCCTTCTCTTCTTCCGGTAAGCGAGCGTCTTCTCGATGTATTCCACCGCATCCGGCGTTTTGCATCCAGTCTTGCCATGGTCCACAACGACTTTCCCGATGCGGTGTGCAGTTGCCGTAGCAACCGTGCCCAACTTCTTATTGCGTATCCCAATGCCGATGAGAGCCTGGTTCATGGAGTAACGCACGCGGTTCTTTGCCGAATGGATGTGAGTCTCAATCGTCTTCAACTTCCCTTCAAAGTACCTGTCAGGCAGGTCAGTTGAGTTCATTGCAATGCCTGCAACGAGGTTCCAAGCTACAGCGCCAATCCATTCGTTCTTCGACTTCAACCACTTCTCGGCCTTTGCCTTGGCGTGCTGTGTTCTCCCGACAAATGCAGAAAACAAATCAGCAATGACATGGTTGTCCAGATTTTTCGCCCACCGGTCAAGCAGTCCTGATGTCACCGCGTTTGAATCTGCCAGCATGGTCGCGAGCACTCGTGCATCATGGGTGCCGGTTTTCCAGAGTTGTTGGGCAAGAGCGTGGTCTGTCTTGATTCTTTCCGCCAGTGCCTTCAGGTTTGTGAAGCTGACGCCAATCATATCCTCACCAACACCGTGGCGGGCATAGATCTTCCGGTTCTTGGCGGTCCCGGCTTTTTGCAGAGCAAACATTATCTGTTCAAGAGTCATGGCTGGACCCGCCATTGGTTAGGCCGCAAGTGCTTCAGTTCCTTGAGTGTGGTTCTTCTCGTGCAAACAATTCCACTTCAAACGCTTCAGCATACTGGTGATCCGCACCCACATACTTGGCAGCAATCTCCCGGTTTACCCTGAGAATGCGCTCATCAAAGCCGTATCCTCGCGTATTCAGGTTCCTCTGGTGCTGTGAGCGATGGTTGCGCAGCAGTTCGGCCTTCCACGCTGCCTCCGTTTCTCCGAATACCATGTATGCATCATCTCGCATCTCGATTGTCTTCGGGTCCCGGTTAAGAAACGCAACTTGCGGAAACCCGAGCTCGGTTGCAAGCGTGCGTAGCATCGAGTGGGTGTGTTGATGTCCTGGATTAGAATCGTTGCCGTGGGGAAGAAACACCACCTCAGGCTGTTTCTCAATCAAGTAGCGTCTTATTCTCCCCACATTCTCATCCGACTCGATCGGATGGCCACTGTCATCTTCAAGAAGTCTGAGGAACGTCAGCCGGTCCTCCGGCAGCCCAAAAAACCTGCAACTCTCCTGTTGCTCGCTCTCCCGAACCAGGGCTTTCATTTCCAGTGTCGACGGAGTACAGAAACTGTCCTCAACTCCGCTTGCACCAGATGTTACGACACCGACATCGATCGGATTGCCTTTATCCCGAAAGTGCCGCATCGTCACGCCAATCGCATCAAAATCATCCGGGTGCGGCGCGAGGACAAGGAGACGGGCGCTGGCAGGGAAAGAGAGGGTTTGGATGAACAGAGGACGTTCACTCTGGGCTAGTGCCGATTCCCAAAAGGTAGACACTAGCATCTGCATCGTGTTGTCATTTGTGCGTGAGATGCGCTAGGTTCAGTTCGTGGGGTTTGAGCGCATGAATCAATCCATGCTCCTTAGCATTTGTCTATGGCACCTTGAGAATTGTTCCATTACGAAACAGGTCAATCATGCTGTCTCGCTTTCCGTTGCCATGAGTCTACACGACCTTCGTCTTCTTCCGAGGCTTTTGCTTTGCGCTTATGATGCGTCTAAGCGCTGCGTTGACACCTCGTGCGTCTTTGAAGACTTTGGCGACATCCGGTTCAAGTGTAACAAGCGTTTTCTGCTCACGAAAATACTTCTTCACAGTTTTCTCATTAGCAGAGTAGACCGTGATGAGAATTCCCTCGTTGGCCTTCCTCGCATGTCGGCCTCTGATTCCCTTGCTGAAGTCGTACTCAGGCCGGATGTCATCTCTTACGGAATCTGAATTCCTCTTTGGTTTCTCATATACCTTCTTCATAATCCCTCACCTCTTTTCTCGTGGCTCTTCTTGCGCTAATGATCCTGATTACACTTGCACGCTCAGTATACGAAACAACAAGGAGTCGGCCCGAAGTTGAACGTCCTAATTCAATATAACGATGTTCGCCTTGAGAATGATCAGGATCGGAGATTGAAAAAGACATGAAATCCTGAAAAACAGTAACGGCTTCTTCAAAGCTTACACCATGCCTGGTGAGGTTTGACCGGGCCTTTTCTGCATTCCATTCGAACTGCTGGGCAGGCATTTTGTATCCACTGCGTCGATTTCTATTGTTTCCTCAAAAAGGCCAATTCGTTTTCCAACTTCGATAGCGTGGCACGGAGATAGACAGCAGTAGCCAGCCTTCTAGCCTTAGCAGGAGTAACACTCCAAGGACGCACTATAACACTCTTCAGGATCTCCACACTCTGGGCAATCCTGAACCTTTTGTGTGTCACCTTGTGCAGCACTCGGTAGAAATCGGGGCGGTACGTGCCGGCGAACATCATGGCAAGGTCCTGGCTGTCGGTCCAGTTCTGCTTGTTGTGCATTTGTGACTTCACGTTCTCGTAGAACTTGGTGCCGGGTAAAGGATACGAGACGGAGACCCCAATCTCGTCTGGCAGGCACTCCATCACCATTTTGAGGGTCAGATCAATGTCCTCACGCGTCTCGCCGGGGTAACCATACTGCAAAAAGAAGCCAACACGAATCCCAGCTTGCTTGAGCTTGCGCGTTGCCTCGTAGATCTGCTCAATCGAGGTTCCTTTTTCCATGGCGTCGAGGATTTTCTGCGAGCCGCTTTCAGCACCAACCCAGATCGTTTTGCAGCCGGCCTTGCGAAGGTTGTCGATCGCATTCTCCTTGAGCAGCAAGTCGACGCGTGCGAGACACTTGAACGGGATAACAGCGTTTTGCTTTATGACCTCTTCACTGAACTGCGCCACCCAACCGGGCTTCAGTCCGAAAATATCATCACAGAACCAGATGTGGTCGGGCTTCACGGTCAGCTTTAGGAACTTCATCTCCTCAACCACATTGCGAGGGGAGCGAGAGTTGTACACCTGTCCGTAGATCG
>CAYHRX010000026.1:0-5105 GCA_964359075.1 uncultured Chitinophagales bacterium | reverse complement strand
GTAGATCGGCTTTGCGCACCAGTTGCAATGGAATGGACAGCCTCGCGTTGTCACCATGTTCGCAGAAAAGTAGCCATGCCGCTTCCTCCACACGCTCCGGTAGCGTTCAATATCTGCAATGTCCCAGGCGGGGAAGGGGAGTGTATCGAGATCCTTCACTACCGCACGCTCTGCGTTGCGATACACAGTACCATCGCACACGAACGCCAGTCCGCTGATGGATTCCTTCCCTCTGTCCTTTTTGAAAATGTGACCAAGCGTCTCGACGAGTGTCTGTTCACCTTCGCCGCAAATAACAAAGTCGGCATCGTGAGCAAAGTACTTCTCCAGATGGTCAACCGCATCCGAGCCGTGGACGATGACCACGCATCCCTCGCGCTTCGCAATCTGCGACATCCGAAACGCCGCCTCACGCATGCGGGTGAGACACATCTTCGTCAGATAGTTGAAGTCATCATCATAGATGACGACGACGCTTGGCTTGTGTCTCTGGATCTGCGGAAGTATCTCTTCCTCACTCATGGCGAGCATGCTGTCGAAGAGAGCAACAGAGTATCCCGCGGTTCGCGCAACGCTCGCAGCGTACAACGTCCCGAGTGGAGGATACGGCATCATTGCCCTGTACTCCTTCGGATCGAAGTAGAGAAAGTAGGAATGTGTGAAGAGGATATCCAAGGCTGTCTTCTACCATCCCGCGTAATGGTTCCTGCGCCGCCGCCGTCGGCACAGCTGCCACGGGTCTTCATCAACCAGAAATACAACTCTTGCTTTCGGCAAAGGGGAGAAGGCTGGTGCCACAGGCGTCGTCATCATCAAGAACGCAGCAAGAAATAACATGCACATCAGCGTCTTCAATCCGCCACTCCGAACTGTCTCAGCTTCTGCTCATACAACGCTAGGATTTTCTCGTCGAAGTTGCCGATGTATGCACGGGACTCGAACTTCGTACATCGGAATATCCTGTTCCGTGTCTCTTCATCAAACTCCGGATAGCGCTTTGCCCATACCGATTTCATTGTGTTCAGGAGGTATGTGTCGATTGCATCTGAGGGAAGAAGAGCGAAAGGAAGCTCCAGCAGTCTCTGGAGGATGCTGTGCCGATTGCTCGGCTTCGGAAGCGGGAAATCTTCAATCTTGAAGTTCGGGAAGTACTCCGTGATCCAATTGTTCGCCTGCAAGTATTTGTAGAAGAGATCAGAATTGAACAACGGCTTCAGATGCGCAATCTCGGTCGCAAGGAAGATGTTCTGCTCATCCAGCGTCAGGTGGTCGGTGGTTGCGAAGTAGTTCAGGCAGAAGAACTTCTTTTTGTTCAGAAGGAATGTCTTCTTAAAAAGGATGAGCAGTGTACGTGCAATCCACAGGCGGTTTGGCTCTGTTACGATGAAAAAGTCCACGTCACTATTCCGGCTGGTAGCATTCTTTGAGAGATCGCCAGAAACGAATATGCCGCGTACAAATGGGAATCTCTTGATGATGTGCATGGAAATCCGAGCCCAATTCCACATGCGCCTGGCGTGACGTTCCTTCTCAGCACGCTGGACAACAATGGCGGGACTTTTTCCCCGGACGTAGAAGAAGCCCTTCTCAAAGTGAACGTTCTTGCCGGTGCCGTTTCTCTCGATGTTTTGGAGGAACTGGTCGAAGCTGATTGAGTTGACGTGCACGAAAGCAAATAGCTCCCTGGCAGTAAGGGGGTAGTGCCAGATATCGTAGTACAGAAGCGCGCGTAGAATCTCGCTATGCAGGTGTTTCATTTCAGGAAGCTTGGAGAGGATTCGGGTCATTGACTCTCTGGGCAAAGAACATGAGCGAAGCTCACGTGAAATATGGGAATAAATCGCCTGTTTCGCAAGCAGTTGGCTTGTACATCAGAAGTCGTTTCTGTATATTTTCAGCGTCCGAATTCAATCACAGTCTCCATCAATGCCTTTCAAGAAGCAAAGAGCCTTCTCGATCATCGCGAACAAGAAGTTCCTGTACACTTTTCTGAGCGTTGCCGGGGCGTTCGTCCTCCTCAATAGTTTCATTCTCCCTTGGTATGTGAACCATGGTGAGACAATGCAGGTTCCTAATGTGAGCGGCCTGACATTGGATAGCGCAAAGGGCGTGCTTCGGGTCCAAGGGCTGGACCCCATAGAGTCTGATATGCGGTCGGACCCGCAGGCACCGGTGGGAACCGTTGTCGGTCAGAACCCAGAAGCTGATGCGGTTGTTAAAGGCGGCCGTCGGGTTTATCTCACAATCAGTGGCGGTGAGGTGCAGGTGTTTGTGCCCGCACTCAGAGGAAGATCGGTGCGCGACGCTAAGTTCACACTGGAGCGGAGTGGCCTGCGCATGGGCGACGTGGAGTACGCTGCATCCGAAGCATATCCCCAAAACACGATTGTCGAGCAATCTCTGCAGCCTGGAATGAAAGTGGCCAAAGGTGCGGCAGTGAAGATCGTCGTAAGCCGCGGAAAGGCTCAGCAACAAATCACGGTTCCAGATTTCACTGGCAGGACGCTGAGTGAAGTTGAGCGGATGATTGTACAGCAGGGGTTGAAACTCGGAAACATCACGTTTCAGGCGAGCTTTGACCTGATACCGAATACCGTAGTAGACCAATTCCCAAGGGCAGGCGAGTCAGTGCAGGAGGGACAGCCAATAGACCTGTTTGTAATCAAAGCAGGTAAGCCGAAAGAAGAAATCCAGATTCGGAAGAAGTGACACACACATGGTTAAGATAGCCCCTTCGCTTCTCTCTGCCGATTTCTCAGACCTCAAAGGTCAGATCGCTCTCGCAGAAAAAGGTGGTGCAGACTGGCTTCATCTCGACGTGATGGACGGCCACTTTGTTCCGAATATCACATTCGGCCCACCGGTCATCAAATCGATCCGCAAGCTCACAAAGCTGCCTTTCGACACACACCTGATGATCGAAGATGCAGACAAGTATCTGGAAGACTTCAGGCGGGCGGGCAGTGATGTTATCACGGTGCATGCTGAAGCGTGTCGACACCTGAACCGGACGGTGCAGCGAATAAAGGACCTGGGGGCAAAAGCAGGAGTGTGCATCAATCCTGCAACTCCCGTCTCCCACCTGAAAAACATCATTGTTCACGTTGACCTTGTCCTCATTATGTCAGTCAACCCCGGGTTTGGCGGCCAGTCTTTCATAGCCGGCTCGCTTGAGAAGCTGCGCGAAACCGCCGACATGATCCGACAGAAAAAAGCCGAGGTGTTTCTGGAGGTGGATGGTGGGATTGATTCTGAAACCGCAGAAGGAGTTGTCAAGGCTGGAGCTAACGTGTTGGTGGCAGGGAATTTCGTTTTTGGGTCCAACGACATCCCGGGCGCAATAGGTGCGTTGAGGGCAAAAACGATGTGAGTTGAAATACGGACAATCCCGTTTTTTGTTTTCAGAAGCTTGACAAAGCAACTGGGTTGCCTTATATTGGAAGCCACAATTCTAAAACCACCTGAATTTATTAGGCACGTTATTTAGGTTCCCCAATTGCAGGTCGAATGATGCTTGATGAAATTGATGTAAAGATACTTGAGATCCTCCAGCGCAAGGGACGAACAAAGCGGAATAACCTCGCCGAGGCCGTTGGACTTTCCATTCCCTCGGTCGGAGACAGGCTCAAGAAGCTGGAGGACGGAGGAATCATCACCGGCTACCACGCTGTTGTGGACTCAAAGAGGCTTGGCAAGGATATCACGGCATTCATCTTTGTCACGATTGATTCGTCGAAGCACTACCACCAGTTCATTGAACATGCGGCGGCACTCGACGAAATCCTGGAGTGCCACGCGATCACGGGGGAAGGAAGCCACCTCCTGAAAGTGCGCACCACCAACACAGCCTCGCTGGAGAAGCTGCTGGCAAAGATACAGGCATGGTCGGGGGTGATGAGCACCCGAACGAATCTTGTGCTTTCGACTTCGAAGGAGACAACGAGAATCAAAGTGGAGGCGACGAAGTGAACGCGATCAATTCGGGCGATACTGCATTCATGCTCATTGCGGCAGCGCTGGTGCTATTCATGACGCCGGGACTTGCCTTCTTCTATGGTGGTCTGGTCCGGAGTAAGAATGTCGTTAATACGATGATGATGAGCTTTGTTGCGCTCGGTGTTGTGACCGTCCAATGGATTCTCTTTGGGTACAGCCTTGCGTTCAATCCCAATAATGGGATTCTTGGCAGCTTCGTTGGTGGATTGGGCTGGACAGGACTGTCGAGTGTTGAGGTTGCTCCGAATGCAGATTACGCCGCTACTATCCCGCACCAGCTCTTCATGGTGTATCAGGCGATGTTTGCGGTGATCACTCCGGCCCTGATTTCGGGTGCGATTGTCGAACGAATGAGGTTCAACGCGTACACTCTTTTCATTCTGCTCTGGACTACCTTGTCATACGATGTGATTGCTCATTGGGTGTGGGGAGTTGGCGGCTGGCTGCGCTCGATGGGTGCTCTCGATTTTGCCGGCGGAACGGTTGTGCACATCAACGCTGGCGTGTCAGCTCTTGTCGCGACACTCATGCTCGGGTCCCGACGAGGGTTCCCTCACCGCGCAATGCCGCCGCACAACGTGACTCTCGTGCTATTGGGTGGAGGAATGCTGTGGTTTGGGTGGTTTGGATTCAATGCAGGAAGTGCTTTAGCTTCCGGAACTCTTGCTACCACTGCCTTTGTCAACACAAACGCTGCCGCAGCATCAGGAATGCTCGGCTGGCTGTTGCTGGACATTTTCATCAAAGGAAAATCCACCGCAGTCGGTGCGATTACCGGCGCTGTGGCAGGACTTGTTGCGATCACTCCGGCATGCGGCTTTGTCACACCCGTCGGTGCTGTCGTCATTGGACTCGGCGTGGCGGCACTCTGCTACTGGATTCTGACGCAGCGTGTGAAGTGGGGGCTTGATGATTCACTGGACGTTTTCTCCGTCCACGGTGTCGGGGGCATCTTCGGCGCCCTGATGACAGGTGTTCTAGCGACTACGTTGGTGAATCCATCCGGCGCAAATGGTCTCCTCTACGGTAATCCGTCTCTCCTCTGGGTGCAATTCCTCGGCGTCATAGCAACCATTGCCTACTCGGCTGTGGTGACGTTTGCCCTTATC
>CAYHRX010000025.1:0-14416 GCA_964359075.1 uncultured Chitinophagales bacterium | reverse complement strand
GACCGGTCAGCAGGCGGGTGCCAGCGAATGCCCAATGAACGGCATCGATTGCGACGACACCTGGATTGCAGGGTAATGACGGATCGCGATGTGTCTAGCCATTTACCAAATGACAATGGGACAACCGTCGGGTGGCAGCCCTGGGACGTACGGACAATCGTCAACAGAATCAGGCACGGAATCCTGATCAACGTCATTGGTGTCGCCTCTGATATCGACCTGATCGAGCAACGCATAGGTGTGAATCGTTGCCGTGGTATCCCCTCTTGTGCAGTAGCATAAGGGATTCAACCAGGTCGTCCAAGTATCGATAACATTCTCCTTAACGACGACTCTGATAGAATCGGAGCCAAGTGTTCGAGTGAAGACCGTATCGTGAAGGTTCCGCATTCCGCGAATCGAACATGGCGCGACCGCCCCCAATCGGTCGCTGTTGGCTACCTTGTGTTCGCGAAGGCCGGACGATTCACATGAGAACCGTACAGCCTTCTACTTGCCAGGATCGTGACCTACGCCTTAGCTGCTTCCGGTTTGTACAACTGCGCTACAACAGCGCCACACACCATCGCTTCGACGATGCCGATGACTGCCCGAACCGAATTCGTTTCTTGTGGCCAAAGAGGAACAAGCTACACGAACTACAGCAGCGAGGTTTCGCCGGACGAGAAAAGAAATATGAAGCCCTCCTGCGAGTTTGTGTACCATAGTGAGGAAGCTATGTGGAGAAGCACTTAGGAGTGTGGCACAATCACACACAAATGACCCACGAGAAGCAAGCATCGACACTCTCTTCCAAGGGGAAGCGGTTTGGTTTCTTCAGACACTATGTAATGAAGCCGGAGGTGCTTCATTCAGTAAACACCTCCAGCCAGGGTTTGAATCGGTGTTATGCCTTGCTCGGCTTGTACAACTGTGCCATCGCTGCTCCACAGACAACAGACTGTATCACTCCTACCACCATGAAGGTTGCCTGTGCGGTAGTTGACAAATCCGTATACACAAGACCGGAGACAAAGTTCGGGACGAACATTAGCAGTCCCATCCCGAAACCGTAGCGAAGGCCGTGACCCATGCCTGGTTTGTCCGTAACGGCTTTCGTAAAAATGAATGTGAAGAGCCCCGCCGCTATGAGCCTCGAGAGATATAGAGCGATCCGGCCAGTCATGGCATCCGGTCCGGCCGCGGCCTGCCCCTCCGGAACAGGCCAAGCCCATGGTTCAACTCCGAGCTTGTTCGGAACAAACACGAAGATCGTCATGATGACGAAGACCGCAAGTGATGCGAGTGCCCATTGCTTTACGTTGAGTTTGGTGTTCATGGTACCTCCTTTTGTGTGGTGGTTGAGTGAGTTCCCATCTGCACGTATCCATCATAGACCATAGTCTGGTTTCGGTCTCGTGCGAATCCGAGTGAGTGGAGGAGAGGCTCCAAAGGACTGTTTGCCGGACGAATGCCGTTGCAATGTTCAATCGTAATGGATTTGAACGGTCGAAGGTGTGAGGGGATCGTTAGCATCGCTACAAATATACACAATGCCTCGCTAATAATCTCCTCAGAGGTTTCGGCAAGCGTCCACAAGCGTGAGCCGTAGCTTTCGATGAACAAAATCGGCACTCCCCGCTCGAACGCCAGATAATTGCCCGGTACCCGGGCAAACCGCAGATCAGTTTCTGGTAGGTCCCTTTTCGCAAGGTTGATCCCCATTCCGTACGGGTTCGCCGGGTCGCATGCGTTTACCAGCAGGGGAGATGACTGGCCATTCTGCTCCGAGCGGAGACGCCGCAGTTCTTCGGCTGCGCCGGGCAGAGCGAACTGCATTCCAGCCAATCCTTGCACGAAGTAGCCGCGTCGGATTTCTCCGCGTAGTTCCATGTGTTGCAGCTCTGTCGCAATCAGTGCCCAGGGGAGCAATTCTTCCCGGCGATGGAATTCTCGCGCAACAATGCCGTACCTATCGAGAAGTTGCGTCGCTTGTCGGTGTGCTCGCTCCTCCAGATCAGCTTTCTCGCCCATCACACCGGGCAGGTGCACCAGTGACCAGCGGCCCGACCACCCCGGCACTTGTCGTAATGCTTTCCGCGCATGCTGCAATATCCGGCCGCGGTGGGGATTGTGCCGCGGGTCGAGGATTGCGATGCGCTCGATCGGCAGGTCCGACTCATTCCGCGGGAGCCGTTTCACCTTCTGCAGCTCGGCAAACACATCGTTGGTGATGATGCCATTCCAGAAGAGCTCGGCGATACCGTTATTGATTGCTGCCAGCGACAGTTGAGAGGCCACTCTGATGTCGCTGAAGAACGAAGCGCCGTTCTTCCGGATGTAGTCAAGCACGCTGCGTGCTGGTGTCCCCAGCTCCAGCTCATGCTCAGCTGTTGGTGGCGCAAGGAATGTGTCGCCTTCGCCCCTGAGGACAGCCTGCATCTTGCCTGATCCTCTACCCGTCCATACTACGGTGCCGGTGGTGCTCAATTGGTTCAGCATCTCGGGAGCGTAGTCCTTCACGCGGTTGCGAAGGATGTCACGTTCCCAGATCTCCGATGGTAGCGGGAGTCCCTGCAATTGTTCAAGACAATGCTGCAATCCCGGCACACCCAATGCACGCCGTGCAGAGTGTAGATGCTGCCAGTGGAATAGGAAGTTGGTGAACTCTGCCAGTGACGACGGTTTGATCTCCTTGCGCAAGATGGAGATCGTTTGTCTGTGAATGCGTTCAAGGTTCGAGCGGTAGCACCACTGGAGTTCAGTTGTCGTACTGTTGAACTGTCCGCGAATCACGTTTTCCTTTGATGCGATCCGCTCAAGTACGTGTTCAGTTGTACCAAGGCTAAGTCCGTAACGACTGGAAATCTCACTGGTGGTCGTTGGCCCGTGTGTTTGCATGTAGCGGAGGAGAATGATTTCCGCATTCCTCTCATTTCCGACTCCCGCATACAGCTCCGCTTCCTCACCGGCAATCCATCGGCTGCTGCCGCCGAGACTGATGAGGATGGCTCTCCCGTCTCGTGCCAGCTCATCAATGAACAAAACGCCACTCACGCATCGTTGCTGCACTTCGTCATCTGTCAGGTCTCCAACACGCAGAAGGATTTCAAGAAGCTCCTCGGGAGAACGGGAGCGGTAGCCTTCAGCAGTGTGCTGCAATTGTGTCTCGACGCCAACGACTGCTTCGGGTCGGAGAAGGGATTTGAGCGAGTCACTGTCCACAACTTCGCTCAAAAGCTCTCTGTTGATGGCAAGATACTGGCTCTGTCGGTCTTCCCGAGGCTGGTCCCACTCATACATGTACACGGCGATGAAGTCGAACAGCATGCTTGCGGCAAACGGCGACGGGACTTCCGTCTGCACCGCTTCAACGTGGATGTCACGGTTCTCAATCCTGCCAACAATCTCTTTGAAGTGCTGGAAGTCGAGGACATCGTTCAGTACTTCTCTCATGGTCTCGATGACGATGGGGAAGTCGTCGAACTTACGCGCAATTTGCAGCAGGTCTCCGGCGCGTAGCCGCTGCAGCCAGAGCGGTGTACGCTTGCCGGGGGCGATCTTTGGCATCAGCAAGGCGCGCGCGGCATTCTGCCTAAACTGTCCTCCGAACAGCGGTGAGCTGAGGATATCGTTCAGGATGATTTCTTCCGCTTCCCTGAGCGTGAGATCATTGAAAATGCTCAGAGGCAAAGCATCAATATCGGAACAGCGCAACAGAATGCCGTCGTCGTTGTAGAGCATCTGGGGTGTCGTGGAGAGTATTTGGTGGGCACGATGCACGGCGACAAGACCAAGCAGGCCATTGATCCGCCTCCCAAAGGGAGAATGAATGACGACCCGTGGGTCCCCAATCTCATCACGGAATCCCTCCACCATCAGCAGCTTGTCATGCGGGATCTCTCCGGTTGAATCACGCTGCTTCTTGAAGTACTCCTGGACATTCCATGCGGCACGGGAATCGATTGGGAATTCGCGCTGGAGCCATTGCAGGCAATCGGCAGAATCGAGTCTGGTGCTCACCGCCCTCCTGAACTCCCCGACCTGAAGTCCCAGCTCAAAGCTTCGCCCGATGCCTTCGCCGCGCCAGAACGGCATCCGTGCAGGCTGGCCGGGCGCGGGTGTTACGGTGAGCCGGTTTGCATCAATCTCCGTCATGCGCCACACGTTGGTTCCCAGGATGAACGTATCTCCGACTCGGCTTTCGTAAACGAACTCTTCGTCGACCTCACCGACCTTCGTCTTTCCATCCTCAAGATAAACGCCGAAGTACCCGCGGTCGGAAATCGTTCCACCGCTCGTAATTGCAAGCTGGCTGCTGCCGGGGAGTGCGCGCAGGGTGTTGTTCACCTTGTCCCACGAGATGCGCGCCCGCAGCTCGCGGAACGCTTCATGCGTGTATCGTCCGGCAATCATCTGGATGACGCTCATGAATAACTTGCGTGGGAGCGATTGATAGCAGTGTGACTGCCTGGTGAAATCAAACAGGTCATCAACATCCCATTCCTCCACACTTACCATTGCGACGATCTGCTGAGCAAGGACGTCGAGGCAGTTCACAGGGATTGAGGTGGCTTCAACGTCATGCTCGCTCATTCCCCGTGCAACGACCACAGCCTCGACCAGGTCTTCGCGGTATGTGGGGAAGATGCGTCCTTTGCTTGTTGCTGTAATGAGATGTCCTGCCCTTCCCACACGCTGCAGTCCTCTCGCAACTCCCTTGGGCGATTGTATCTGCACAACAAGATCAATGCTGCCGATGTCAATGCCGAGCTCGAGCGAAGAGGTTGCCACGAGTGCACGAAGCTTGCCTGCTTTGAGGTCCGTCTCCATCTGTTCACGTGCGCGGCGTGACATGCTGCCGTGATATGCCTGAACCATCTCGGCCTCGGACGCATCATGGGTGGGAGCCGGACGCTCTTCGCCCTTGAGTGGGACAGCATACAGGTTGTATGTGTCCTCCGCCCCGGTGATCATCTCATTCAGTTTTGCTGCAACGCGTTCGGCAAGTCTCCGGTTGTTAACGAAGATCAGCGTGGTCTTGTGCAGACGAATGAGCTCAAGGAGCTCCGTGAACACGGCAGGCCACACACTCTCCTGGGGCATAATGGAGAAGTCGGGGACTGCACACTCCACGCGCAGGTCCATGGTCTTCTTCCGCCCGGCATCCACGATGTTCACCGGGCGAGGAACGAGCTTCTTTCCGTTCCATTGCTGGCCACCCAGGAATGCGGCGATTCGTTCCAAGGGTCGTTGCGTTGCCGAAAGCCCAATGCGGACGAACTCCTGTTCTGCGACAGCCGCAAGGCGCTCCATCGTGAGCGACAGATGCACGCCGCGTTTGTTCCCGCAAACAGAGTGGATCTCATCCACAATCACATACTGCACGGTGGCAAACATCTTCCTCGCCTGTTTCGACGTGAGCATCAGATACAATGACTCGGGCGTGGTGATGAGAATGTCGGGAGGGTGCTTCACCATGGATGCCCGTTTCGACTGTGGCGTGTCGCCGGTGCGGACCGCAACGCGTATCTGCGGCAGCCTCAACGCAGCTCTCCGTGCGTGCTCTCTGATGCCTTGCAGCGGCGCTTCAAGGTTGCGCTCGATGTCGTTGTTCAGCGCTTTGAGTGGAGAGACGTAGAGGATGCGTACGCCCGGGCGAAGATCTTCCATCAGATGTTGCTCGGTCAGATGGTTGATCGCCCAGAGGAATGCCGCGAGTGTTTTCCCCGATCCGGTCGGTGCAAGGATCAGTGTGTGACTACCCGAAGAGATGCTGGGCCAGCCCAACACCTGAGGTGGACTCGGCTCGCCAAAGGTCTCGTCAAACCACTGGCGAACTATAGGGTGAAAATCTTGTAACGGTTGCCCTGGTCTCATGAACCGATCTGGGAGGACGGATTATCACTGCCGGATAGTATGCGCAAAGTACAAGAATGAGACGGGAAAATCAATTCAAGTGACATGAAGGTAGCGTCCTGGACACTGCCAACATGAAAGCGAGTTGAAGTTTGAAGCTATTTCCTTATATTAGCATCGAGCTGCTTTTCTGCTTACTCGCATTCATCGCTAATCACATCAACACAACCCTCAATATCATAGGAAGGAGCACAACAATGGCAAGAGTAGCAAGAGAAATGGTCGAAAAGACCGGCATCAACGTGAACGAGCTGCTTGACCTTCTGGTCAAAAATGCTGCAGCCGAACTCACGACGTACTACTACTATACAATTCTTCGCGTGAATCTCATCGGCATGGAGGGGGAGGGATTGAAGGAGATTACTGAGGATGCTCGCATCGAAGACCGCAACCACTTCGAAGCACTCGTCCCCCGCATTTACGAACTCGGCGGGAAGTTACCGGAAGATATGAAGGTGTTCCACGATCTCTCGGCATGTCCACCTGCGAGTCTTCCCAAAGATCCGACCGATATGAAAGCGATGCTCAAGGTGCTGGTCAACGCCGAGCGATGCGCTGTGGCCGGGTACAGTAAAATCTGCAATCTGACTGCAGGAAAGGATCATCGGACCTACGATCTCTCCCTGGCAATACTGCATGAGGAAGTTGAACACGAAGCATGGTTCTCGGAATTCTTAGGTGAAGGACCATCCGGCCATTATCGTCGGTCGGGAGTGGGGTCGGAAAGAAACTCCCCGTATGTCTCAAAATTCCTTCCTCACTAAGGATCGTGTCCATTCTGCTTCACTGGCATCCCGTCGAGTGGTGGGATGCCTTTTTCTTTCATGTGCAGGTTGTTTTTCCTCTCTCCAACCTGTATCTTTGCCTGTGCAATCCAGCATGTCTCACTCATCCGGACTGAATTGAGCAGGGGCAGTGCAATAACGATGCGCGTGTAGGAGACTACTCCTATCCGCATCCTGATGCTTGACAATGAATTCCCCCCGCTGGGCGGAGGGACAGGGGTGGTAAACAAGCACCTCCTCGAAGAGCTTGCCATCTACCCCAACGTCTGGGTCGATCTTGTTACGTCTTCGCGCACGCGCCGCTCCTACGAGAAAGAACAGTTCGCTGAGCGCATTACGATCTACAAAGTCCCCGTCGACAACAAGAACATCCACCATTCTGCAAACATCGAGCTTCTCCGTTACACCCTCCGTGGCTTCTTCTTCTGCCGGAAGCTTCTCAGGCAACATCACTACGATGTGAGCTTTGCCTACGCCGGAGTTCCTGCCGGTGGAATCAGTTTTGCGCTGAAGATGCTCTACCGCCTGCCGTATCTTGTCTCGCTTCAAGGACCGGATGTACCGTACTTTGAATCACGCTACAATTACCTGTACCCTGTTCTTACTCCTTTCATCAAATGGATATGGAAACACGCTGGCGTTGTTACTGCTATTAGCAACATGCACCAACGGCTTGCGCGCTCCACCATGCCAGGGCTTGAGGTGCCGATTATTGTGAACGGGGTGGATACACGCATCTTCTTCCCGCCTCCGAATTCTTCCGCACGAAGGGAGATCAACATCATTTGTGTTGGACGCCTGATCATGCGGAAGGGACAGCACCATTTGCTGCGGTCGTTCGCGCAGCTCCGTCTAAGCACGCACTGTCCACTGCGACTAACGCTTGCGGGCACGGGCGATGCTGATGCAATGTTACGCTCGCTTGCGGATCAACTGGGATTGAGAGATACTGTCACCTTTGCCGGCTATGTTTCGCGTGATGACGTGCCCGCAATCTATCGGACGGCCGATATCTTTGTGTTGCCATCGGAGTTTGAAGGGATGTCGATTGCGCTGCTTGAGGCGATGGCTTCAGGGCTTCCGGTTGTCGTCACACCGACAGGGGGAACGGAAGAGTTGGTGGAGGAAGGGAAGAACGGCTTCATCGTGCCATGGGCGGAAGTTGACACTCTTGCTGCAGTGCTGCATCGGCTCGCAACCGATTCGGAACTGCGAGAGCGCATGGGGCAACATTCAAGGGAGACCGCCCTGCGTTTTAGCTGGCCGACGATTACGCGGGAATACCTCGCGCTGTGCGAACGGATAGCAGGAACATCATTCAGGAAGCATCATCAGTGAGCAACAACCGACACGTTTGCATACTCACAAGCCAGTACTTTGATTGGGGAATCTACGGCGGCTTCGGCAGCATGTCGCGCAAACTCGCGGAGAGTCTTGTCAAAGCCGGCTACAGAGCGAGCGTCATTGTTCCCAGGCGGATGGATCAGAAGCCACTTGACACAATCAATGGCGTGGAGGTGCGCAGTTTCCCGCCGCTGAGTCTGCCCGAAGCAACTCGGCTCATCAGGAGTTCTTCCGCTGACCTCTTTCACTCGCAAGACCCGACGCTTCTGACGTATCTTGCCCAACGAATTCATCCCGACAGGGTTCATGTGGTCACCTGTCGCGATCCGCGGGATTGGAAGGACTGGATGGTTGAGTTCTGGCATGCGACCCCGAAGAGGCGGCTGTTGACGCCATTCAACTACTTGACCGAGTCGAGCTTCATCGTCAAACAGGCCGTCCGGCATGCGGATGGCGTGTACTGCCCGGCGCATTTTCTGAAGCCGAAAATCAAAAGAATGTACCGGCTCCGGAATGAGCCGCAACTCCTTCCCAACCTGATCGATGTGCCAGCCTTCCTGCCGAAGAAGAGCGATGTTCCCACATTTACGTTCATCGCCCGTTGGGACAAGAGAAAGCGCCCGTGGATATTCCTTGAGTTGGCGAAGGCATTCCCGGAATACCGGTTCATTGCAGTGGGCAAGGGGAGTGCATCGGCGGAAGCTGGATATGACGCGGAACTGAAGAAGCGCTACGAAGGGGTTCCGAACCTGGAGATACCCGGCTTCATCAACAGGTTCAAGGAGCCGGAACGGATGACGAAGATTCTCTCAGACACTTGGGTCTTCGTCAGTACTGCTGCGCGGGAAGGTTTGCCGCTGACATTTCTGGAGGCTGCGGCACACGGGTGCGCGATCCTGAGTGTTGTCGACCCGGATCAGTTTGCGACGCGGTTCGGCAGGCAGGTGGAGGATGATGACTTCGTGGCAGGTGTGAAGGCCTTGCTGGCTGATGCGCCCCTTGAAAAAGGAAAGCGTGGCTACGAGTATGTGCGTGACGTGTATGAGAACTCACGAGCGCTGGCGGCACACATCGAGCAATATGATCGGCTGCTGCACCAAAGAGGATGAAGCGTATGAAACGGAACCGGCGACCTTCGCCATTTCCAAACAACAGACTCTCATGAGAGGGAAGTAGCAGTATGTGGGCTCGTGCGGTATCAAAGGGCGTGTTGTCAATTGCGACCTGGACGGTCATGAAGATCGTCGTGTCCGCCGTTGCGACGCCTATCTTCGCCCGCCTGTTGGGTGTTGACGGCTATGGACAGTACGCATACTATCTCGCAGTCATCCTTGTTGCATCACCGTTCTCGAACCTCGGCTCATCGGCCATGCTCACGAAGTACATTTCAGAGCGCCCGCTCGATGATGCCTGGCGGAACAGTGTTGCTGCGCTGGCTGGCGCGATGACAACGCTTGGCTCTGTCGTAGTCGGGGTCGCTATTGCGCTTTTCATCTACCCGAATGCTCTTGAAGACAGCGGCTCATGGCTGCTGGTGCCGGTGGTTGTTGGCGCTGCATTCTTCGATCAAGGATGGTACTTTTCCAGAGGGGTTCTGTACGGGATCCACCGGGAAGAGCTCGCGACGCTGCCGGCGACACTCGGTGTCATCCTTTCTGCAATACTCGGTGTCCTGTTTGTGTTCAGCGGCATGGGCCTGATGGGTGCTTTACTTGGGCTGATGATTGCTAACCTGACCGTTGCGACTATCACTGTTCGGTTTGCCACCCGGCACTTGCACTGGCCTGGCCTTGCAGGCATCCTCCGTATCATCCCGATCTCGAAGATGAGGAAGTTCGGTCTCCTGTCGATGGCGTTCACTGCGCTGAGTATGGTTTTGTATCGTGCCGATATCATCTTTGTGCGGCGCCTTGTGGGGGACTCGCAAGCCGGTCTGTACGCCGCGGCAGTTCAGTGGTCGCAGTTTGTGTGGGTTCTGCCGATTGCTGTCGAAGGTGTGATGATGCAGTCCACGTCGCGCTGGTGGGCTGAAGGGAAGACCAGCGAGATCACTGCTATGGTGAGCCGCCTCCTTCGCTACACAATGCTCGTAACAGCGTTCGTGCTGATTCTTGTCTTTGAGTTTGCCGATCAGATTTTGCTGGTGTACTTCGGGCCGAAGTTTGCAGAGGCAAGCCTGTCGTTGCGGATACTCGTTCCCGGTGTGTTCAGCTTCTCCCTTGCGCGCGTGATCTGGCCTGTCATACAGGCTCGCGGCTCCGTCGTCCCGCTTGTGGCCGTGGTGGGGTCGGCGTGCATGCTCAACCTTGGGCTGATCCTGCTGCTCGTTCCGGTATGGCAGGCGGTGGGCGCTGCGACTGCAACGTCGGTTGCATTTGGCGGCGTGGTGTTCGCGTACGCATGGATACTCAGGAAGAACGGCGTGCAGGTGTTCAGCCTGTCACTGGTGGGAAGGCTCTTCATCCTCTGCACACTCACGATCCTTGTGTTGATGCCGGTTTCAACGTTCATTCCCTCGGCGCTCGGGTCTGTGGGGATTGGATTCGTCCTTGCCTGTTGCGTCTACAGCGCCGGTGCTCTCGCGCTTGGTCTTCTAAGCGTGAGTGAGATACAGAAGATTGTTGAGAGTCTTCCCGGTCCGCTGCACAGCTCGGGCGCATGGGCGTACAGAAAACTTCAGCCGGCACTGTCACGTATCGAGACTGGACTCACCAGAAAGGGTCGGGCATGAACGCAGAGCGAATTGTTTCCTCCTGGCTGTACGCGGAGATCGAAACAGCCTGTTCGTTGTATCGTCTCTCACGGTCAACTGTGAAGGCGATCCTCATTCTCCCGATCGTCATCTTCGTTCTTTATTGTCTTCTCCTGTCGATCCCGCTCACTCGCTACCAGGCACTCTGGTTGTTGCAGGAGAGCCATCCTGTGGAATGGGTGACCTTCGCGTTGCTCCTTGCAACTGCCGTGCATGGAGTGGTACTGACACTGCGTGCCCGAAGGCACAACGAGGGGCTGCTTCTCGTTGGCTTCTATGCACTGTTTTCTGCCGGCCTGTTCTTTACCGCTATGGAAGAGGTGTCGTGGGGACAGTGGATCGTCGATTTTGAAACTCCGGAGTCAATCAAACGCATCAACAAGCAGGGTGAATTCAATGTGCATAACCTTGAGATGTTCGGCGGACATCTCGAATTCGTGCGCATCTTGTTTGGGGTAGGCGGTCTCGTTGGGCTGTGGCTTTCATCCCTTCCTTCATTCAGAAAGATCGGTGTGCCTCGCATCCTCGTGTTGTGGTTTCTCGTCATCACTGTTCACGCCGGCATCGATCTCTACAACGATTTCATTCCCATCCATGAGAAGGCTGACTTCTACATCAACAGGCTGAATGAGCTCACAGAGCTCCTTATTGGTGTTGCAGGATTTCTTTATTTGAAACTCAACGCGACAATGCTTGCAAGAGAATGGCATTGAGAGCCTCGGATGCCGAAGCCAGAGCATGATGGACATATCGTTTCGGTCATCATCCCAACAATCGGTCGGGAGTCCATTGCCCGGACACGGGAAGCACTTGAACGGCAAACCAGGCCGCCTGACGAAATGATCGAAGTTGTAGACAAGGAGAGGAGAGGAGTAAGCTGGGCTCGCAATGAAGGAATTCGTCGCGCAGCAGGTGACCTCATTGCAGTCACTGATGATGATTGCATCCCACCGCCTGATTGGCTGGAACGTCTCATCAAAGCAATCGATACGTACGACGCTGCAGTGGCAGGCGGGACATTCGATGAACCCGATCCACTTCTCGGTGCCATTCGTGCGCGGCGCAAATGGCCGAATCTTGAACAAGTAGATGAAACCGGCATTGTCGGAAACGGTGGCAATATCATGTATAGGCGCGCATGGCTGGAGACGCTGCAACGTGAAGACGGCTATATCTTCCACGAGGGATTCAAGACTCTGACCGGTGAAGACTGGGAACTCGTTTGGCGGCTGCGGAAACGCAACGCGATCTTCGTCTATGTCCCAAACAGTGTGGTTCACACGAAAAGTGTTACGCCAATTTCGTTTCTCCAGCTTCAATTCACTCGAGGCATGAGGGTTGCGCTGCTATACAAAATGCAGCGCAGGAGCAAATCTCCTCTCCCTTTTCAAGAAAGTCTAATCTGGGACCACAGTGGCCTGACCAAGGCCAAGAACTGGCTCAAAGCGTTCTTGCTGAAGGCTCTCGGCCCATTCGGTATGAGAGGTTTTAAGGAAAAGAAACATTTCTGGCTGTTTTGGCTCGGCGAAAAACTACAGAGTGTCGGCTTTCTGTGGGGGTTGCTCAAGACATTCACTCATCCACGGAGTCTCCAGTGAAGGATGTTGAGCTATTCTCAGGTGCCTGGCAAGGTGACAACCCTGTGGTGCTCAGATTCCCATCGGCTTGGAATGTTACGTTGGTGGGCGACAAGGTCATTCCACCTCTCACCGATGAAATGATCAAACAGGAATTCGCGGGTCCCATCGGTTCGGAGTGCTTGCGTGTGCTTGCTGCACAAAAGCAGCGGGCGGCAATCGTGATTGACGATATCACGAGACCGACTCCAACTGCGACGATGCTTCCGTTCATTATGGATGAGCTTCAGCAGGGCGGCATTGGAGCAGATGCCGTAACCATAATTGTTGCCGGCGGCGCCCATCGCCCTGCTTCACATGATGATATCGTGAAGAAGGTGGGGTCAGATCTCCTGTCGCGGGTGAGGGTAGTAGCTCACGATTGCAGGATGGATCTTGTCAACCTCGGTACTTCTTCCCGGGGCACACCGCTTCTGGTCAACCGTGCCCTTATGGAGTGCGATCTCAAGATTGGCGTGGGGTGCATCTTCCCGCACCCGGCGGCTGGGTTCTCCGGCGGATCGAAGATC
The DNA here is from genome assembly GCA_964359075.1 of uncultured Chitinophagales bacterium. Taxonomy (GTDB): domain Bacteria; phylum Bacteroidota; class Ignavibacteria; order UBA10030; family UBA6906; genus UBA11986. The sequence continues at coordinate 1,491 of CAYHRX010000025.1, read as the reverse complement.
ATCATGCCTGCTGCGTGTGGCGCAGAGACGATCCGGTGCATGCACGACTATCTGCGGGGAGCGAAGCAGAGGGGCGACTCACTGGACACGGAGATGAGGAGTGAGATGGAAGAAGTCGCGACCAAGGTTGGACTTAATTTCGTCGTGAATGCCGTGCTCAACCAGAGGCGACAGATTGCTGGCCTGTTTGTGGGAAATCGAAACAAAGCCCACCGGGTGGGGGTGCAATTTGCCATCGAGCACTTCAGCGTCAACCCTGTTCCCGATGCTGACATTGTTGTTGCAGATATGTATCCGTTCGACCTCGATCTCCAGTTCGCCTATGACCGTGGATTCTGGCCTCTGCTGGATGCGAAGAAACACGTTGACAGGGTTGTCATCGCTGCATGCACGCGAGGCATGGGCATGCACGAATTCTTCCCCATTGCGAAGCCCCTGTGGTCTCGACTCTCACGCCGGCTGCAGCACTTCACGCTCCAAGACCTTAGCGATCCGATCACAAAGTTGAAAACAATCAAATCAGTCCTCGCACAGAAGAGGATGCCGATGATGATGCTTTCCCAAGGCATTCAGGCAGAGGAATTGAGAGAGGTTCTCCCTCGGGCCCGGCTCTATAACGAATGGGATGAGATTGTGAGAGAGCTTGAACACAGGCATCGTGGCCACGCTGTTCGTGTAGCGGTCTACAGGTCTGCGCCACTGTTGTTGCCGGTTTGCGACTGATCAAGTGGGGCTCAAGGGTATGCGTCTCTTGTTGGAAATTCTTGCCGATACAGTGTTCTTCACTCCAAGTCTGATTGTGAGTGAACAGCCTCTGACGAGAAAGGTCCGTGTGCTGGTGGCGTATGTCCGGTTGACCATGAACCTGCTGTTCCTCAACAGCATTATCCGGCTCAGACGTGCGCGCTTCCTCGGCTTTCATATCCACTGTTTTGACTATCGGATTGTACACTTGCTGTTCAGGACGATGTTCCTCCGCAACGAATACTTCTTCCGATCTGACAGCCCACATCCCGTTATCCTTGATTGCGGTGCCAACATTGGCATGGCAACGCTCTTCTTCAAGTGGCTGTATCCCGACTGCGAGGTGCATGCAAGAATGTGGAAGAGAACGGCTTCACCAACACTCAGGTGTACAACGTCGCACTCGCGGCCAGATCAGGCAGCATGGATTTCTTCATTGACACTAGGAGGCCCGGTGCGTTGCGGATGAGCTTGAGCCATGAGCGGATGCCGAAAGGCCGGATTCAGGTTGAGACGATCACGCTCTCCTCATTTCTTCAGGGCGCTTTGAAGGATGGTGAAGTTGACTTCTTGAAGCTCGACGTTGAAGGCGCGGAGGACGGGATTATCCGCGATCTCGCTACGAGCGGCAAGTTCCGGAACATCAAACAGATATTCATTGAGTACCACCACAAGATCGCGAATGAGAAGTCGAAGTTGGCCCGGTTCCTTCAGCTCATCGAAGACAACGGCTTTGAGTATCAGGTG
>CAYHRX010000024.1:0-14779 GCA_964359075.1 uncultured Chitinophagales bacterium | reverse complement strand
TCAGCTGCTCTACCAACTGAGCTACGCCAGCAAAAAGACAAAACACCCCACCGACCGCACCCTCGCTGGTTGTTTCATAGCGTAATCAACAAGTCTGAAGTGGGCTGGGATTCGAGAACTAAGCATTTTAATATAACAAATTACAGAAGAGAGTCAACCAAATTCTAGGCCAAACCCGTGTTTTGCTTCCAGTTGACTGGGAATCGATCGCACTTGGAGCGATTTGGTGGAGGCTAGCTGGCGGTGTTCATTGATTACTCAACTTTCGTTCTACATCCTGAGCCGTCTCTACCGCTGTCTTGGATTCTGCGAAGTATCCTGACTTATAGTAGTAGGCTGCCCGAGAGTTCAATGACGAGGCGTAGAGGTTCTTCATCATATCTTCAAGTCTGCCCCGCCGTTCGAAGGGCCTTACATTGTATCCTGGGAGATCTGTACCGTGAAAACTGGTGTCGCTCACCAATTTGAAAGCCAGACCCTCCGGAACACGTTGGAAACCAGTAGTGAATTCCGCCTCAATCTCGGGGGTCACATAGACCGGCCTGGAGTTCATACTTCTGGAAATGAAGCTTGAGATCATTTCCACAAACCTTGCCTGGATAATAGTGGGGTTATACGGGATTTCGTGCTCGAATTTGTGCAATTCCCTGCCAAAAGCCTCCACCTGAGGCCTTGATTGCTGGATTAGCCAAGGGTACCGGCGCTCAAGTTGGAGCAAATACCAAGAACGCCGCAACAGCTCCTTGTCAATCACTACGACATCCGGACGATAGCCCTTCACCAATTGATAATAGTAGGAAGCAGACACCCAGAAGTCCCATTGATAAGATATGACAAGGGCATTCGGCTGCACAGAGGCAAACATGTTCTTGGTGTAGTCTTCCACGAGGTAGTTACTGCTTTCATTGCTCCCACTGTAGTGGATAGGAAGAGGCGCAAGAGAAGCGGCAATTACAAGAATGCCGGCAGTTTGTGGCTTCAGAAAGCTAATCCCTTCGAGCCAAGACCCGGTGCGCACGAGGCCGTACCCGGCACAGAGGGCGACGCAGACATATGCCAGGAGGAAGTAAGAATCGATATCATGGATATCGTAGTTGATGGAATAGAGAACGCAGCCAAGGAATAGCAGCAACGTGGCAATAGCCAATCGCCTGTGCAATCGGAAGAGAGCGAACACGCCCACAATGGCAAACGCGAGACCAATGTAAGCAAACTCGTGAGGAAGTGAGTTGATAAAGTACTTCAGTTGCCTCCCCGCTGCTTCAGTGGAAGAGAATATCCACACGCGGAATTGTTTTCCACTAAGATGCCAGAGGAAGCGCTCAAAGGTCACCGGGTTCCCCCAATTCAATAGAGTGCCTTTGATCCCCCGAATCGGGAGGTAGAGATAGACCGAGAGACCGATCAAGAACGGGAACACCATCCGCAGAATCCGTTTCCACGATTCCTTGCCCCACTTCTGCGTAGCGAAGTACAAGTACAACAACCCAGGTGCAAGCAAGATGGTCGTCATGTGGTTGGTGAACGAAAGACCGAGAGTAAATGCAAACAATGTCCACCAGCTCGTCTCCGACACGCGTCTCTCCACCTCATCAGCGTCGGACTCATAATAGAAATTGGCTTTCACAAAACAGAACAGTACCAGCGGAAGGAGCAGGACATGAAGCGAATACACTTCCACCGATGTTGCCTGCGACCAGTATGTTTCAGAGAACGCGAGCAGCAAAGCCGCCCCTGCACTTGCCGGAAGAGCGGTGGAGGACTTCAGCTTTGACACTGCCGTGAGCAGGTAGTTTACCAACTGAAAGAACATATACACACCAGCAGAACAGAACACTGCCGCCATGATATTCAACCGTACGATTTCTTCTCCAGCAATGGGCAGTCTTGAGAACACCAAACCGAGCAGCGTGAAAAGAGGATATCCCGTTGGATGTGCGATGCCCAAGGTGCACGCGACTGCTGCAAGCTCACCACTGTCGATGAAGGTAACCGATGGGGCGAGTGTCTTCAGGTAGACGGCAAACGTGAACAGTGCCACGATGAGTCCAAGCCATCGGGGGGAGGTGAACACCTTGTTGAGGACACTCATGGTCAATTCGGATGCGATAGTGATTTGCAGATCTGAAGAAATTGCGCACGCACGACCTTCATAGTCGATGCAACACGGGCACGCAAGTCATGAGCTGATGAGCCGTCGACAACCTGTGCGAGCAGCTCAAGTTTATCGCCTGACGCCAGTACTGTACCCCGCTCTTCAAGTGTCAACCGGATCATCAGTTCGAGTCTTCTGTAGTAGCGATACGCATCTCGAAGTAGCTTCACAACATCCGCCGACACCACAGCCGCAGGAGCTTCAGCAAGGACTGCCTCGGTCGGCTTTCTCCGCAACGAGGAGTCCGAGCCGCCATACTTCAACTGGATCATCTGCGCAATGAACTCAATGTCCACCATTCCGCCTGCACCGAGCTTGATGTCGAAGAATTCTGATGACCGTGTGTGGCTGCGTGTTTCCATTTTCTTCCGCATCGCAACAATCGTATCAACCCATCCTGATGGAAGCGCCGTCTGGTAGCCAAACGATTCGACTTCCTCCCCCACTTCATCAGCCAGAGCCTCGTCTCCGCACACATACCTCATTCTCGTCAACGACTGCCGCTCCCACAGTGACGCACGTTCTTGAAGATAGGTCATGTACGCACTTCGTTCAACCACCAGCGGGGCACTCTTTCCTTCGGGACGCAACCTCGCGTCAACATCGTATAACCTCCCCCCTCCACTCACAGCCGAGAGCTTCTGGATCACGCCCGAAGCAATCTTCTCAAGCTTGTCCGATACAGTCCTCGACTTCTGCCCTGCGATGAACACAACGTCCAGATCGGCGTCCAGTGTAAGCTCACGCGTGCCGTATTTGCCGAAGGCAAACACTGCAAGTGGAGGATACGTCAGCGACCTCGACCTACATTCAGCACGAAACCCTTCTGCCATCACGTAATCAGCAACACGGGTAAGCTCAGCAGTGAAGTCAGCAAAGGAGCTGAGACCGAGCAAATGACGAATGCAGGCGCGAGTCTCTTCCTGCGCTTTCAATTCGCCCAACTTCAGACTTCGAGGTTTCTTGCCATCCCACGGCTCCGAGAGTGCCGCGGCGTTTGACGCAAGAAGTTCCATAAGCAATTTGTCTTTTGCAAGACCTTTTGCCACTCTTGGACTGAGGCCGCACACGGTGAGAACAAGCTTCCGGAATCCCTCTTCCTTAAGTTGTGTGAAGAACTGCTCCGGAAACCTGTGCGCCCCAAGCAGCACGCTGAGGTTGCTCAACGTGAGGTCGGGACTTGCAGATCGAGATATCCCGTCGAAGATTTCGCCAGCCATCTCGCGGAACGCATTCCGCGCACGCACGTCGAGCGGACGACCATCGCCAGGTGAGCTTCCCATGAGCAGTGACTTGAGGATCTTTCCTGCGCGATAGGTTTCCCGAACACCGTACGTCGAGAGCACCTGAGCTATCTTATCCTCGCTTACACCACCGTCGATCACGGCCTCGATGCCGGAAGATGCCAGCTCGGGTGTCTGAATCTTCAGAACGGCATCAAAGATACTCTTCACGCGGCGCCTGTGCTCATCAACGCTCGCCATTAAATCGGCCGAAGATGTCATGCCGAGCCGGCGTGCGAGAGTCGTTCGCTCGTGCTCGTCCGTTGGTATGCTGTGCGTTTGGGTATTGAGGAGAGTCTGCAGTCGATGCTCAAGCGTGCGAAAGAAGACGTACGCATCCGTCAAGGCAGCATCCTCTTCCGCCGACAAGAGTCGCTCGGCGGTGAGCAGCGCGATGGAGTGGAGCGTGTTGCAGGAGCGGACATTCTCATTCCTTCCTCCATTCAGCAGCTGCAATGCCTGGACAATGAACTCGATGTCACGGATCCCTCCTGCTTGAAGCTTCACGTTGTCATCTCCGGCCACGGCTGCCTCGATCCGTCCCTTGATGCGCGCAATTGACTCAGCCGGATGAGTGAAGAACGTGCGCGGATAGACAAAAGGCGTCAGTTGCTTCAAGAACATCTCTCCAAACTGCAGATCACCTGCAACGGGCCTGGCCTTGATGAGCATTTGCCGTTCCCACAATTCACCGCGTGATTCATAATAGAGCAAATAGCTTTGCATCGAGCGGGCAAGCGGACCCATCCCGCTCTCCGGCCGCAGACGAGTATCGACGCGATAGATGTGTCCTTCTCCTGATGCCTGCGAGAGGTTCTGCACCATCTTCTCGACAAACTTGTTGAAGTACTCATGGTAGGTTACGCTCTTCGCCGATGCAAGCTCGCCTTCATCCCCATACACAAAGATGATGTCGATGTCGGAGCTGTAGTTGAGCTCACCGCCGCCAAGCTTGCCGAGTCCGATGACCGCGTATGGTGTGTTCGGCACGCTGCCGTGCTTCTCGCGCAAAACACACTCCGCAACCCGGCATGACGCATCGATCAGCACGTCGGCAAGCTCGGAAAGCTCTTTGGTGACCATAGCCAGATCGGCATTGCCAAGAATGTCCTTCGCACCGATGCGCAGCAGCTCACGACGATACAAACGACGGAGCGCATCAAGCCTTCGCTCCGGCTTCGCAAACATCTTCTCGATGCGCTGTACTTCCGCTGCAAGCGCGGACTTCAACTGCGGTGTCATCAACACATCCGACGCTGTCAGCCAGCGGAACAACTCGGGATCCCGAACAAGGATATCGGCAAGATATTGTGAGTAGCCGAAGACCTTGACTAGCACCTCCAGCGTGACAGGATACTTCAGCAGGTCATTGAACAGCGATGCCTTGCTCAGTGTCGCCTCACTAAACCGGAGGAGGTTCGTGATCGCCATGTCGGGACCAGGAGAGAGCGTCAGTTGACCGTGCAGGGCTTTCGAGAAATCCTCAAGACTGAAGTAGCTTCCGGAGGCGATGAACAGCTCGTGGATGATGCGGAGATTGCGCTGCGCGCGGGACGGGTCGGTGAACAAACTCGTGGAGAAGTCTACAGCGGTCATGCAAGAAAGTAAACAAAAATGCCCTGAGTTCAAATCGAGGCAGGTCGGTCATGGAGAACTGCAGCGATTGCGCCTGCCGCCCGATTGAATTCCCAGAGGCAGGCAGCGATGCAGGATTGCGGATTGCATAACCCCTTCAATCCGCAATCCCGAATCTGCAACCAACATCAATGTATCACCTTGATGTAGCCCCATCCCTGTTGTTGCTTCATGACGATTTCGTAGATGCCATCCGGCACCGTCCCCACTTCCTTGAGAAGCTGGCCCTTGTCCACCTTGTTATTCTTCAAGGCTACCTCGCACACCTTGAACGTCACGTTCGGGTTCTTGAGGGCCTCTTTCACGTCAGCGATGACCGTGGATTTTTCCGGCATCACCAATTCAAATCCTTTGGCGTACATGACCACCTCCATTTCCGCTTCAGGGTTTGATGCCGATATCTCTTTGATCCATCGCATCACCGCCTTCTGGTCCAGGCTATCCCTGCTGGTCAGGTCGAACACGACCTTGTACGATTGATCCTGGGCATACGCAAACCCGAAGCTCAGCCACGTGAGCCATAAGACAAAGAGAATGCGTTTCATGATGGTTCCTCCTATTGGTGAGAGATTATGCTTGTTGGAGATTCAATATCTCACTCTCCTCTGCTTCGCCCGCAGCCATTGACCTTATGGGCTCGGCAGTTGTCCCGCAGTACCTCTGAACTGTTCGAGTTTCAGACCTGATGGTTTGCCGACAGAGCTCTTACAGCAAATGGCCCTATCTTAGGATGAGAAGTTTCCTCGTGCTTTTGAACTCTCCAGCCTTTAGGCGATAGAAATACACGCCGCTCGGTATGTTGCTCGCGTCCCACTGCACTGTGTATGTGCCAGGCTGCTTCGCTTCATTCACCAGCGTTGCGACCTCTCTCCCAAGCACATCATACACTCGTAGGGACGTTGCATGCAACGTCCCTACACCCGGAGGGAGGGAGTAATGAATCGTAGTCGTTGGGTTGAACGGGTTGGGATAGTTCTGGTACAGAGCAAACAGTGCCGGCACGTCCGACTCCGCATCCACGCTCACACCGAACGGTACGGGTCTCGTGCTGAAGACCTGTCGCACTAGTCCCGGCATACCGGGCTGTTGTTTCCGGTGATACACCATGCTGGCCCAACCGCGTGTGTTCCACTTGGACATACTGGGATAGCGTTCATCCAGTGAAAGAGTGGAGGAGACATTCCCTGGTCGCAACCATGTTGTGCCGCCATCCGTCGAGGCCGTCAGGAATATCTCTCCGTAGTTGTATCCCGCCGAGCTCGTCTCAGCCATCAGGGCCTGGAATGCGATTACGACAGTCGGGCCGGCCATACCGATTGCCGGATATGACATTGGCCAGCCGTCGCCTCTCCCTACGGTGTCGGCAACCCTTGTGACTGCGCCGTGTGGAACAGCGAGGACAAAGTTGCTGGTTGGTCCGCCTCCACGCCTCCATACACCGATGCCTGAATGTCTGTGCGTCATCAACCCGTTAACGAGCCTTGTCACACCAAACGTCACCACGGGGTTGATGCCCTTGTAGACAAAATCCAGCCCGCTTGTCATGACGAACGTATCTGAACCAGACACAATGAATGGGGGAAGCAACTCTGATGGTGTTGGTGGCCATGTCATGCCGTTGTTAGTCGACTCGAGCCACTGCAGTCCACTGGATGCCGACACTACTCCCACTCTTCCCGATGGATTTGCTTCAGCGACAGTTGCCGTGGCCAACATATTGGTGATTTGTACATAGGGCGACCACGAGAGATAGTCTGAGGTTCGTGTGAGGTGTGTGGAACCGGCAGCCGATCTGCTCGCCACCAGCACGATTGACCCGTCGGAACACCCCGCTATCTCAGGCCAGATAGGCTCGTCATTGCCGAAGCTAGGTCGCGGAGCCAATTCAGAAAACGCTCCTCCCCCGACAGGGTAGTCAATGTATACAAATGATTGAACACCAGCCGCACCTTCTACATTATGGTTTGCAATGATCGCTCCGCAGCTGATTGGCCCCTGGCCGAGGTCCAGCACAGGGAATCCCGACCGTCGTCCGGGCACACGTACGTTTCCAAAGTTATTCCATGTCCAGCCTCCGTTTGTACTGTATGCATAGTACGTCCCGCGAAGAGGATTCGGATCGACAGAGTCCGGAGACGCCATAAGGATGACATGGATAATCTCCGTATTCGGGCACTGCCGGATGTATTGAGGCGTCCTGAAGGTGGACTGAACATTCCAGTAGCCCATGAGAGTTGTGTACGAATCGAATCCCAATTGGGCGTCTGCAGTCAGAGTGAAGAGGACACACATCATCGAAAGTGTAATACTCCGGTTCATGATAGCTAACCTCCTTTCATCAAGTTGTCCTAAAAAGGACTGAAATTCTCCTCTACCGCAAGAACAGCGGCCTTTTCGTTCGGACAAATTCGCTGGCGGTCAAGCGATAGTCCCGCGGATCGGGATTACCGAAGCAGCACAAGTTTCCTCGTTTGGACAAAGTGAGTTGTTGATAGTCGGTAAAAGTAGACGCCGCTCGAAAAGCCGCTTGCATCGAATGTCACTTCATACGTTCCCGGCGGCTTCTCTTCATTCACCAACGTTGCTACTTCACGGCCAAGCACGTCGTACACTATCAGTGTCACGTGCGACCCCTCCCCGACCCTCCCCTTGGCTTGGTTAGAACTCAGTGAGGGGAGGGAGTATTCTATCTCGGTTATAGGGTTGAATGGGTTGGGATAGTTCTGGGACAACAAAAACTCCTTCGGGACTTCTTGTTCACCACTGACACTCGTGATCGGTATGCCGGACCTCCTGCAGAATACCTGCCGCACTCGCGCAAGCGGCGAGTTATCTGTGAACACTGCCGAGCCGGGCTGTGGGTCTTCCTGATAGACCATGTTCGCCTGCCCCGGTACGTTCCACTTAGACATGCTTGCGTAACGCTCATCAAGGAATCTGGTAGCTGTATGATTTTCGGGGCGGGACCAATTCCTCCCACGGTTTGTGGAGTATGTGAAGAAGATGTCGCTGTAGTTGAAGCCAGCCGCAGAAGTCTCAGGCATGAATGCCTGAAAGGCGATGACGATGGTTGAGCCTGAGAGACCGATGGCCGGGCCAGTGACCGTGTTCTGGTTCACCTGTCGTTTCCGCAGCGTGTCCACAACGCCTGTAACGGAATCGTGCGGCACTGCAAGAACGAATCCCGTTAACTCACTCCAGAATCCGATTCCTTGATGACGGGACGTTGGATTGCCGGCGACTAGTTTTGTAACGCCGAACGCCACGAGTGTATCATTGCTAAGGTACACGAGATCAAGTCCTTGCTGAATGACGAATGTATCGCCTCCCATCGGGATCAGATCAGGGAGGAGTTGTGTGGGAGTAGCCGGCCATGTCGTGCCATTGTTGGTGGACTCGTACCACGAAAGCGTGTCTTCTGGTGCCGTGACGACCACACCGACCCTTCCAGTAGAGTTTGCTTCAGCTACGTAGCCGTCACTTGAGAAATCCAAGGTCAAGACACTCCACGGCTGCCATGAGACATAGTCGGCAGTACGAGTGACATGTACCGAGCCCGCTGCAAACCTGCTTGCAACGAGCACAATGGACCCATCGGCAGCGCCGGCAATCTCGGGGAAGCCGGGTTCGTCGCCGCCAAGCACGATAGGCGAAGCCAGTTCGGAGAATCCACCGCTGCCCGGCGGGTAGTCCACGAAGGCAGTTGATTGGAGAGCTCCGGCAATGGTACTGTGATTTGCAATGATCGGCCCGCAGGCGATTGCCGCTTGGCCAATGTCGAGCGAGGGATACCCCGACCGTCTGTCCGGCACTCTGATCTGACTGAATGTCGTCCACGTGGTGCCGCCGTTGGAACTGAACGCGTATGCAGTGCGTCTGCTCGTGCTCGTACTTAGGGAGTCATCCGCCACCATCATGATAGCATGCAGCATTGTCGAGCCTGGACATGCTCTGAGGTACTGCGGTGTCCGGTAGTTGGACTGGTAGTCCCAGAAACCGGTGATGCCTGTGTACGTGCAAAACTGGTTCTGAGCCTGAGCATTGAGACAGGCAATCAGCCAAACGGCGATGAGAGGGAGGAGTTTCTCTTTCATGGACAGGTCTCCTTTCAGTTGTTAGTGTGTGAGCAGCATTTTTCTGGTTTGCATGAATCCTGAAGCCGTGAGCCGGTAAAAGTAAACGCCACTGGCGAGGTCGCTTGCCTGCCCGTCCGGCCCGCTCCGCCGAAGCGGAAGTGAGGCGAGCAGGCGGGCGGCGAACGTGACCGAGTATGTGCCGGGCGGCTTCTCTTCGTTCACGAGTGTGGCGACTTCACGGCCGAGCAGGTCATATACCTTCAGTGTCACGTGCGACCCCTCCCCTGCCTCGCCGGCAGGCGGGCCGGCCCTCCCCTCTGCTTGGTTAGAACGCGGTGAGGGGAGGGAGTATTGAATCGTAGTTGTTGGGTTAAAGGGGTTGGGGAAGTTCTGTTCGAGTGAGAACGTTGCTGGGATTTCGTTTTCATCTGGTCCGACCCATGTTAGTCCACCGGTTGTTGTGTGCACGATCGTTCCTCTCCATCCCGCCGCCCATCCTGTTCTCGAATCACTGAAGTACACTCCCCAAAGATTCTCTGTCGTCCCGCTTGTTTGCGGTAGCCACTCGGTGCCACCGTTGTTCGTGTGGAGAATCGTTCCGCTATAGCCCACTGCCCAACCGGTATCGCTATTCACAAAATGTGTTGCGACGAGACGATTAGGTGTCCCGCTTGTCTGCGGAAACCACGTTGTTCCGCCGTTGGTCGTTGCGACAATCGTCCCGTTGAAACCGATTGCCCACCCTGTGAGTAGATTAGTGAAATGTGTGCCGAATAGCCAGTTTGTCGACCCGCTTGTCTGCTGTGTCCATGTGAGTCCGCCGTCGACGGTCTTGAGAATTGTCCCCTCGAACTGTGCACCACCAACTGCGTAGCCGACAAGTCCAGTTGCTGATACGGGGAAGCAAAGATCGCTCAGTGTGTTTGACGTTCCGCTAGGTCGGACCATCCAGATTGTTCCGCCGTTGGTCGTATTCAATACAATGCCGTTGCTTCCGACTATGCATCCGTTGTTGATGTCGGTAAAGTACACCGAGTAAAGCCGGTTCAGCGAATCAATGGGCTGGGCGGACCAGGTCGCTCCCGCATTTATCGTCTTCCGGATGACGCCATTGAATCCGACTGTCCACCCTGTGTTTGCATCAATGAAGAAAACCGAGTACAGGAACTCCGTGGTGTTGCTGACCTGTGGGAACCAAGTAGCGCCTGCGTTCGTGGTCTTTAGAATCGTTCCCGCCTGTCCGACGACCCAACCTATTGTTGGAGTGGGGAAGTACACCCAGTAGAGGAAATTGGACGTGCCACTTGCCTGACGTTGCCAGCCTGATTGAGCGAGTAAGTGCTGTCCAGAGAAGGTGAGAGTAAGAAACAAAAACAGCGATGTTGTATGAAGTCGTTGCATAGCCGATCTCCTTGGATAGCTATCTGATGAGTATCATCTTCTTTGTCGCCGAATACGATCCGGAATTCAGCCTATAGAAGTACACGCCACTTGCGAGGTTGCTCGCGTCCCACGAAACCGAGTACGTGCCGGGTGGTTTCTCTTCGTTAACAAGTGTCGCGACTTCACGGCCGAGCACGTCGTACACCTTCAGTGTCACGTGCGACCCCTCCCCGACCCTCCCCTTGGCTTGGTTAGAACGCGGTGAGGGGAGGGAGTAGTGAACCGTAGTTGTTGGATTGAACGGGTTGGGGTAGTTCTGCGAGAGAGAAAACTCGGTCGGCAGGTTTTCTGTTCCATCCGATACGTCGTCGGGGCCTTCACCATATTGCGCGATGAATCCGTTGGCGCCAACCACCCACCCGAACGGCAGGTTTCCGGCTTTCACAACTGAGATGTGGTTCAACGCTCTCGTGCCGCTATACCCATGAGGTGCGCTCTGTGTCCATGAGTTGCCGCCATTGGATGTGTAGTAGATACCGGTTCCAATTGTGGCCCAGAACTCCTGCGTACCGCGGTGACCGCTCAGGCCGAACACCATGCCCTGTGGAGCGCCGGGAATAGGATTCCACGTAGCTCCGGTATCCGTTGACCGATAGTTTGTTCCGGCGAGTCCGAGGGTAAGGGAATTGAACCACACAGCATATGTATTTACCGGACCCACATTCACTCCTATCCACGATCTTCCTCCATTTGTGGTTCGGTACATGCGACCGTTGTTTGTGCCAAACCAACCATATGTGCTATCGTACCACATCATGCCATTGTTCCAACCGGCCTCGGAACCTGGTCCTGGCAGTGATGAAGTGCTGAACCACGTCTCACCTCCATTCGTTGTTCTCTTGAGCACCCAGTTTGTTCCAGGCGGATTAGGATCGCCAAGGGCATAGCCGTTCGTAGCATCAAACATATGGACAGCATCATAGAATCCCCACCATACACTATCCACGGTGCGCCAGGAGGCTCCGCCATTCGTCGTCTTGTGGAGCCTGGCTGCAGTCACGTTATAGCTTCCGGCGATGGCGATGTTTGCGTCCACAGCTGTTATGGTATAGACATCAGCCCCCAATGAGCCGGCGCTTAGCCAGGCTGTTCCTCGGTTCGTCGTGCGTCGTACCACGCCACCTCCACCTCCGGTCCATGCCACGACACTGTTTACTGCCTTGACGGAATACAGAGTCTGTGTTGTCCCGCTGGTTTGCTCGCGCCAACGGCTTGGAGGGGGATCCGTCATGATTCTGAACGGCGCATCGTTGGTGTCGGACACTGCGGGATTTGATTTCCATGACACGCGGAAGAAGCAATTTGATCCCGGCGACGGTGCTGCCAAGTAGAATGTATCACGACCAACAACGCCAGGTGAAACCAATGTCCATGGGCCACGACTGCCATCACGGGAGAATTCAATCTTCACTGTGTCAACGAGAGGGCTCCTTCTCCAAACCACCGGGTACCAAACACCATAGTACCATGTTTCTCCTCCATTGGGAGAGATAATGGCAATGTAATGGGAATCAGTGACGCTCAGTTGGACGCGAACACGCGACGTGTCCGGGACGTTGCCGGTGAACAGCAATCGCGCTGTATTAAGCGTGTGGATTGCCGAGCGCGGTGCGACTCTGACTTCGACAAACTGGCTGTCACCATACACAACCGTACCCTCCGTCCTGTCGGTGGAGAGCCACGGAACTGGATCGGCTGTGAACCGGATAGCCATGTCATTGTGGAGATACGGAGCGTTAAAGACAACCTGCAGGCCGATGGTTCCAGTCTGGTTCTCCAACCCGATTGTGGAAGAGGTGAGCAGGCCAGTGAGAGAGTTGTATTGTGTGATGATATCCCCATTGCGAATCAAGACCACCTGGAACGTGCACCTTCCTGTCCCAGTGAAGTATGGGACGTCCGTGTATTGAATGATGAGTCTCTGGGAAGGAACGTCATGGTAGTAGTGAACTGACCCCGTGGACGTAAGGTTCAAATCGTCCCAGAAAGCGTAGACAGCTCCATTCGGTTCGACTATGGAGGGTATAGCGTTATTCGCATAGGAATTGCTCGTGGAGGAGAAACTGATGAAACCGTTCGTGCATACGTTCACCGAGTTATGATCAACGCCATAGAACCTGAATCCCCAAGGCAAAGGAATGTTCGCATACCCATCGTCTGCATTTGGGGACCAGCCTGTGATCGGGGTACCGACGGATCTGATGTCGAGCCAGTTGAATGTCGGACCGCCTGGCTCATCGCTGTCAATCCACTGGTAACCGAACGCATCAGGTCCACCACGACCGAGCGGTGCGTTCTCGCCTGCGCGGTTGTCAAGAGCTCCCTTTCCAAGAGTATGACTCTCCTGTTGTGTCTCACTTCTCTTCACTGCTTCAGAAAGGGATGGCCCCGGTTCCTTGACGATTCGATAGCGCAATGTATCGACTGCACCGTTGGTAATGCGGAGGTTTGTTCGGACGGTGTCGCTGGTCCATGGGAGGGAAAAGTACAACGACTCCGGGTAAATGCTGACTCGCCCCATGCTGACACTTCGGGCGCGGAGGCGAACGAGTGGATCACTCAAGGTATTCGACACGAACCTCATCACTCCCTGATGCGTCGTGGGTGGTGTTGATGATCTAAACCTGAGTCTAAGTCTGGTCGTATCCATCGAATAGAGAGAGAAGGCCCGTGGACTTACTGAGAATGCTGTATCTGTGATGGTGATGTTTGTAACATGCAGTGTTCCAAGTCCACCATTACGCACAAGAATTGTCTGCGAGGAATCCGTTCTCCCGATGTACACGTCACCAAAGTTTACCGAGTCTCGGTCGAGGATTATTATGGGTGGGTCAGAAAACCACAACAGCATTCTCACAAGAATGTTCAGCGTGTCGGCAGATGGGTAGTCTGGAGCAACAATCCGGATCAACGCTCTGTATTCGGAAAGCGGGTTGACGTTGCCATCGAAGACTGCCGTCATTTGTACTGAGTCGTTTACAGCTATGCTGCCCGACGTGGGGCGAATACTGAGCCAACGGATTGCTCCGCCAGAAGGGCCTTTGATGGCGAAGGGATCAATCAATGATTGCGTGGTTCCGAGCACTCCCACGAGTGTTGTCGCCCCTGTGGAGATGTCTACAGTTCGGAGCTCGCCTCGACTGGTCGCATTGTTGTACGCTGCCATGTAGAGTACGTCAGTGAGGAAATCGTAATCCATGTCCTGGGCAAAGTTTGCGTCGAACCCGATCGGACCAATCAACGTTGAGGTGCCAGTGGCCTTGTTCACGCTGTAGAACTGGTCATCAAGCCCGTACGCATACATCTGTCCTGATGGACTGATGGCCATGCCGATGACGCTGGGGATCGGCATCATCTGGCCGACGACTGTCGTTGCCCCGGTTGTCAGGTTGATGGTGTACAACGTGGACCGAGTAGTGTTGGTGCTTGTCGCATACGCCGTACCATTCGTCGGGTCGATCTTAAAGCTGGTCCACGACTCACCGGTCATGACAGTCACGGGGCCGATCGTGGTCCGTGCGCCGGTGATGGTATCGATCCGGATGAAGGTTTGCGTCGTGCTGTTGATGCCGTAGAAGATACTGTTGTCGTTGGAGAAGTCACCCGCGAATACGTTGTCGGTACTCCAGGGGGCAACGGTAACAAGTGTACCCGGTGTCGTCAGGTTGAACTTAACGAGGTTCCTCGTCCCGATGTACTGCACGCCCCATGCCCGCTCGCCGATGAGACTCTCCAAGTGTACGATCGGGGTGTTGTCGTCCCTGACCTCTGCATTGCTTCCCGGTGCAGGACCGACTGATGGTGGGGCAGAGCCGCGTGGATAATCTTGAGCGACCGCCCTCGATGACATGGTCGGGAACGGAATGACGTGGGCGGAGAAGGTCGCTCCAATGGTTCCGATGTTGCGGATATAGAATCGCACGGTGTCGCGGCGTCCGACTTCGACGTTTCTTCTGATCGAATCAACACTCGCGGTGAAATGGGGGGTCTGGGCGAACACACTGCAAGTGATCAGAAAGAGGCAGAGGGTCACCTCGGCTTTGATTGCTGTGGATCTGTATGATGGTCTCATCTGGCTTTCCTCTCTATTCGTCATCGTACGATGATCATCTTCCTTGCCGCGCTGAATGAACCGGCCGTCAGCCTGAAGAAGTACACGCCACTGGCGAGGTTGCTTGCCTGCCCGT